>DASTPO010000047.1:0-2302 GCA_035762225.1 Candidatus Angelobacter sp. | reverse complement strand
TTGCCGATCCCGCCAGCGGCAGCGTCCCATTCCCGACAGCAGGCGAAATGGAGAACGTAGCGCCGTTGGTGACTTTCCAGGTGAGCGTTGTACTTTGTCCCTGGACTATGGTGCTCGACTGAAGGGCAAAGGCTATGACTGCCTGCGACGTTCCGTTGTTATTGCCGCCGGCGCTGACTGATCCGCTACCACAACCGCACAGACCAAGAAGAATAAAAGCTAGAAGGATGACTACTGGGGTGGTTCTTTCTTGCGAACGAAGCATGGGCGCTCTCACATCCAGGGGTACTGACTGTGATGTGAAACCAGCAGCTTGGGTTGTGCCACTCTGGATGGCCGCGCGAGAGTGGATAGTCAAACTCAGTTCATGCAGCTCTTGTTTACAAACCGTTAACAATTGCCGGCGGATCGGCTGCTCAGTTTAGTGGCGGTTAACGTATCGTCCGGCGCAGAAAAGCGTGGACTCAGCAAACAAAACCGCGGCCTGCCTTGGCTAGGGCAGGCCGTCAGCTTTTCAAGACCGGCTGTTTCTTTCTTGACCTTATTTAATGACAGCGGCGCCTGCGGTGGCGCAGACTCCGTCATGGTCGCTGGTGTCGCCGGAGACACCGATGGCGCCGATTATCTTTCCGTCAGCAACAATCGGCACTCCGCCTTCCACCGGCACCGCGCCTTCCAGTGCCAGCACGCGCATACCCGCGCCGCCGCCGGCCAGCGCGTCCTGCAGCGCTTTGGTTGGGCGCTTGTACAGCGCGGCCGAGCGCGCCTTATTGATGGAAACGTTGGCGCTGCCAAGCTGCGTGTTGTCCATTTTCTCGTAATAGATGAGCGTGCCGTTGGGATCGACCACGGCAACTGCCATGGTCCAATGGTTCTTCACCGCTTCCGCCAGCGCCGCAGCCGCGGCTTTCTTGGCGCTTTCCACTGTGATGGGCGGTCCGTAAGGGTTGGGCAACATCTGGGCCTCCATTCCCAACGCGCAAAAAGCCAGCGCCAGGACTGATAAGATTTTTATCCTGCGTGTTGACATCGTACATTGCTCCTCTTCTTTTCGCATGTGCGCGAAACAGTATAAGCAGGTGCATGGAAGAGAACTTCAGGAAAACTGCACGCGTTCAGCAGACAGCAACGACCCGCGTGAGCCAGGGAGTCTAAAGTCGCGCAAAGCGGGTGTCAAGAAGCGCCGGCGTCACGTTAGAATGCTTACGACCTTTCGTTGGCGATTTACCCAAACAACATGGAACCAATTTCGCACTTTTTTTATTCTGACCGGCTGAAGCTCCAGTTCTGGGATTACGGGCAGGATGGCAAGCCCGCGCTGGTGCTGGTCCACGGCGGCCTTGACCATGCACGCAACTGGGACTGGGTGGCGCAGACTCTGTGCCGGCATTACCACGTCTATGCGCTCGACCTTCGTGGACACGGCAACAGCGCGTGGGCGCCGGGCGCCATGTACAGCATTGTGGAGCACGTGCTCGATCTCTCCGCGCTGCTCGATATCATCGACGAGTTTCCCATCCGGCTGGTCGGCCATTCGCTGGGCGGCATCATCGTGCTGCATTACGCGGGAACATATCCTGAACGCGTGGCCAGGGCGGTTTCCATTGAAGGCATCGGCTTCCCGCCCACGCACCGGATCTACGGCCCGGCTTCAGCGCGGCTGCGCTATTGGATTGAGGCGGTGCGCGGCATTGAGAAGCGCACGCCCAAAAACTATCCCAGCCTGGAGCCGGCGATCGCGCGCATGCAGGAGGCCAATAACCGCCTCTCGGACGAGGTGGCGCGGCATCTCACGCTGCACGGCACCAACTGGGCCTCTGACGGATCGCTGGTGTGGAAGTTTGACAATTACGTTCGCGCCTTCCCTCCCCTGATCTTCAACGTTGAAGAAAGCGCGCAGGTCTTCGGCCAGATCACCTCGCCCACGCTCCTCTTTTGGGGCACGGAAAGCTTTGCGCCGGTCCCGGAGGATGATCCCCGGGTGAAGGCAATTCAAAATTGCCGGCTCGTCAAAGTCCCCAAGGCCGGACACTGGGTGCATCACGATCAACTGGAACTGTTCTTGAAGGAGACGCAAGCTTTTCTCCAGGGCTAAACCAAAGCAGTGGCGGCCTGCATCATTTAACGCCATCGGCTATTGACTTCTCCGGCGAGTAACATACATACTTGTCGGTATGTTAGCCGGGCAAGCACGTAAACAAAGGCTCCGTGATCCCGAGCGCACGCGGGAACGCCTGTTACAGGCGGCTTTTCAACAGGTACACCGAACAGGCTTCCAGAGTGCGGGCATCGATACCATTCT
>DASTPO010000046.1:0-4382 GCA_035762225.1 Candidatus Angelobacter sp. | reverse complement strand
AAATCGGTAATCGGGTAATTGCCAAAATTGAAAACTGAGCGTTGGAAGACGAAATTGTTTTTCAATTGCCAGATTTCAAATTACCCGATTACAAATCTGAAAATAAGAGCGGCAGTGACCTTCGATCTTTCAACACTGGCCTGACCGCAAGATCTTTGAGGGATAAAAAGAGTGATAGGCAAAGAGAGAATTCGCATACGGCTGAAAGCCTACGATTACCGCATCCTGGACCAGTCCACGGGCGAGATCGTTGACACGGCCAAACGTACCGGGGCGCAGATTGCCGGACCGATTCCGCTGCCCACGGTGAAGAACAAATATTGCGTGCTGCGCTCCCCTCACGTGGACAAGAAGTCGCGCGAGGCATTTGAGATCCGCACGCACAAGCGCCTGATTGACATCCTGGAGCCGACGCAGAACACGGTGGACGCGCTGATGAAGCTCGATCTTCCGGCCGGCGTGGATGTGGAGATCAAGGCGTTCGGGAAAGAACATAAATAGCTTTTAGCTAGTGGCTTCTAGCTGCTAGCCAGCGTGGACAGAGAACATGCGGCAATGCCCAGAATGTGGACGAGGCAGTTTGGTTTGGCCGCAGATGTTGGTTGTGATTGCATTCCTCGCCCTTTATCTGGTTTGGATGTTGGGCGGATACCAGCCCCGGGAGCTAAGCTGGGTTGGGTTAGGCGCAGGGCTGCTTTTCTCCTTCGCGGTAGGGTGGATTGCAATCAGCAGAAAGAGAGCTCGTAGATTTGTAAAGCCGCCGACAGCTTGAAGTGGGGCGAAATGGATAACCAGGTTTATACGCTAACAGCTAATAGCTAGCGGCTAGAAGCCCTACAGTGCTGAACGTGTTGTAAACACCAGCATGATGAGGAGAGGAAGCAATGATTAACGGAATTCTAGGCAAGAAAATCGGCATGACGCAGGTGTTTGACGACAAGGGTGACGTTCACCCAGTCACCGTCCTGCAGGCCGGCCCGTGCGTGATCACGCAGATCAAGCGCAACACCAAAGACGGCTATGAAGCCGCGCAGATCGGGCTGGTTGAGTTTGTGAAGGGCAAGAACGTAACCAAGGCCCAGCAGGGGCATTTCGCCAAGCATGATCTGCCGCCGGTAAAGTTCATGCGTGAAGTTGCCATGGTGGACGGCACGGAAGCTGCCGCCGCTGAAGCGCAGCCTGCTGAGGGCGAAGCGGCCGCCACGAATGGCGACGGCCTGAAGGTTGGCGGCAAAGTTCTGGTAGATATCTTCACCAATGAAAAATTTGTCGATGTGATCGGCGTGAGCAAAGGGCGCGGATTTGCTGGCGTCGTAAAGCGCCATCACTTCGGCGGCGGTCCCGGAGCGCACGGGCACATGTTCCAGGTGCAGGGTTCGATCGGCGCATCGTCGTTTCCATCCCGCGTGTTTCCCGGAATGCGTATGTCCGGCCACATGGGCGTGGACCAGGTGACGGTGCGCAACCTGAAGATTCGCGGCATCGATACCGACGACAACCTCCTTCTGGTGGAAGGCGCGGTGCCGGGTCCGAAGGGCGCGTATGTAGTGATCCTGAAGGCGAAGAAACCGCCGCGCGAGCGCCGTGGCTTTGCCGGATCGACAACTTTGGATCCGTTGAAGGCAGCAAAGAAGGCAGCGGCCGGTAAGTCGAAGAAGTAAGGCGGATTTGATCATTGAGTAATTTGGTAATCGGGTAATTTTGAAACCAAAAAACTCACAACAAGATTCATGCTCAACGGCCAAAGTTCCTGGTTGAGCAACAAGACAAAGCTAAGAGCCAAGAGCGAATAGCTAAGAGCTGAAAACAATGGCAAAGATTGATGTAGTAAATCTCGAAGGCAAAAAGACAGGCACGCTGGAGCTGGCCGATGAGGTCTTTGGCGGTATCAATGAAGACCTTCTCTGGGAAGCGGTCAAGCATTACCGCTCCGCGCAGCGGGCCGGCACGCACGCCACCAAGAACAAGAAGCTGGTGTCGGGCGCGGGCAAAAAGCTCTGGAAGCAAAAGGGCACAGGTCGCGCGCGTGTGGGCTCCATCCGGTCGCCGTTGTGGCGGCACGGCGGCACGGTCCACGGACCCCAGCCCCGCTCCTATGACTACCAGTTTCCCAAGAAGAAGCTGCTGGGTGCGCTGCGTTCGGCGCTGGCCTCCAAGTTCTCCGACGGCAAGCTGATGGTGGTGGAAGAGTTCGAGCTGAGCGACGCCAAGACCGGCGCGTTCCGCAAGGCGCTGGACAAGCTGGGCATGGGCAAGACCGCCCTGCTGGTGGATGGCGCGAAAGAGAACCGCAACCTGCACCTGAGCTCGCGCAACATTCCCGGCGTGGAGCTGGTGGCAACCAACCAGGTCCATCCTTATCACCTGCTGCGCTATGAGACGGCGATTTTCTCCAAGCCGGCGCTGGAGCGGCTGCAGGATTCGCTGAAGGCATCGGCGCCCAAGCGTAAAGCGGAGGTGGCGTAATGAAGTCGGCGTATCAGATTATCCGCAAGCCGGTGATCACGGAAAAAGGGCTGGGCGTGAAAGAGAACGAAGGCACGCTGGTGTTTGAAGTGGCTTCGGCGGCCACCAAGACGGAAGTGAAAGAGGCCGTGCAGAAGATCTTCAAAGTGAAGGTCGATTCGGTGCGCACCGCGAATTTCCAGGGCAAGGAGCGCCGCCGGGGCAAGTTTTCCGGCTACCGTCCGGACTGGAAGAAAGCCTACGTCAAGCTGAAGGCCGGAGAAAAGATGCCGGAGTACGCGGCTAACATTTAGCTCCTGGCGACTAGCTTCTGGCTTCTGGCCGGGACTTGGTTGATGCAGGCAGTGAGAATTGATGTGAGAGCTTCGTGAGATTCGAGGCCATAAAAGAAAAGGCTAGCGGCTAGAAGCTAGCAGCTAGAGGCTGGTTTTACATGGCAATCAAGACTTACAGACCGATTACGCCGTCGCTGCGGTTCAAGACCACGCTGACGAACGATGAACTGACGGCCGACAAGCCGCACAAGCCGCTGACGCACATCAAGCTGCGCACCGGCGGGCGCCGCAACGCGGGCGACATCACCATCTGGCACCGCGGCGGCGGGCACAAGCGCAAACTGCGCGCCATCGACTTCAAGCGCGACAAGGCCGGCGTTCCCGCGACCGTGGTATCGATCGAATACGATCCCAACCGCTCGGCGCGCATCGCACTGCTGGCGTACGCCGACGGCGAGAAGCGTTACATCCTGCATCCTGTGGGACTGAATGTGGGACAGAAGATCGTGAGCGGCGCGGATGCCGACATCCTGGTGGGCAACGCGCTGCCGTTGAAGAACATTCCCGCCGGCACCACCATCCACAACATCGAGCTGAAGCCGGGCAAGGGCGCGCAGATGGTGCGCTCGGCCGGCGGATCGGCCCAGCTGGTGGCCAAGGAAGAAGAGTACGCGCTTGTCAAGCTGCCTTCGGGCGAGACGCGCAAAGTGCTGATCGACTGCATGGCGACCATCGGGCAGATCGGCAACGTGGACCACGAGAATGTGGCCATCGGCAAGGCCGGCCGCAATATCTGGCTGGGCAAGAAACCGGTCAACCGCGGCGTGGCCATGAATCCGGTCGACCATCCCCATGGCGGCGGTGAAGGCAAGACCTCCGGCGGGCGGCATCCGGTAACCCCGTGGGGCCAGCCGACGCGCGGCTATAAGACGCGCAACAACAAGCGCACGGATAAGTGGATCGTGACGAGAAAGAGCAAGAAGAGGTAATCGATGGGCAGATCCGTAAAAAAGGGACCGTTTACCGACACGCATCTGGAAGCCAAGATCGCGGTGCTCACGGCCGCCAACGAGAAGAAAGTAGTGCGCACGTGGTCGCGCCGCTCGACCATTCTTCCGGAGTTCGTCGGCCATACGGTCGCGGTTCACAACGGCAAGAAGTTCATCCCGGTCTACGTCACCGAAAACATGGTGGGACACAAGCTGGGGGAGTTTTCACCTACCCGCACATTTAAGGGGCATTCGGTGAAGGCGGCGACCGAGAAGTCGTCCAAGCCGGCTTAAGAGGATTTATGCAAGCCAAAGCGGAAGCAAGATATATCCGGATCTCGGCGCAGAAGGCGCGCCTGGTGGTCGATTTGATCCGCGGCAAGCAGGCCGGGGCCGCCATCAACACGCTACGCGCCGCCAACAAGCGCATCGCGCCCACGGTGGAGAAGGTGCTGCAGTCGGCCATCGCCAACGCGCAGAACCTGAACGAAGACGTGGATGTAGACCAGTTGGTCGTTAGCGAAGCATACGTCAACGAAGGGCCCCGTATGAAGCGGGTGCGTCCGGCGCCGATGGGCCGCGCCTATCGTTATCAGAGGCGCTCGGCACATATCGTCGTCAAGGTAGCGGACAAAGAGGCATAGATGGGACA
>DASTPO010000045.1:0-6077 GCA_035762225.1 Candidatus Angelobacter sp. | reverse complement strand
ATCCGGTTAACCGGACGCGAAAACGCAAAATTTCGTCCGGGCTTGGGGAGTTCATTCCCGCCAATTTGACCCCTCTCCATAAGCTCTTTAAACTGGGGGTTTGGGGTACGTGTCTAAAACCCTCGATTTTGCCGTGTCTTGTAGTCTGCGGCAGCGGATAAAGGAAACCACTTGGAAAACGCAGAGAGCAAAGCAGTAGAAAACGCTGAGACCCAGCCTGAAGGCCAGCCCGAACCTTCAGACGCTCAGCCCCATGCGGAACACGAACACAGCCATGCCGACGGGCCGCCGCCCATGGAAGAAGCCTGCAAGCGCGAGGTCGAGGTCGAAATCCCGGCGGACGTTGTTACCCGGCAACAGGAAGCGCTGGTGCAGCAATATTCCAGGCAGGCGCGCATTCCCGGCTTTCGCAAAGGCAAGGTGCCCGCAAGCATGGTGCGCAACCGCTTCTCGAGCGAGATTACCAGTGACGTGGTGGAAGCCCTGGTGCCGAAATATTTCCGCGAAGCAGTGGTCAAGGGCGGGTATCGTCCGGTGAGCCAGCCGCATGTTTACGGACTGGAATACACTCCGGGCGAGCCGATGCGCTTCAAGGCCGCGTTTGAGGTCCTGCCGGAATTTGAGCTGGGCGACTACAAGGCCATCAAGGTCGAAAAACCGGAAATCACAGTCAGTGACGAGCAGATTGATGCCGAGATCAAGCTGGTGCAGGAGCGCCAGGCGAGTTATGACCCGGTGAATGATGATCGTGGCGCGGAGAAGGGCGATTTCGTCCAGGTATCGTTTGAGGCCAAGCCCAAAGGTATCGAAGAAGAGCTGGAAGCGTTGAAAGCGGAGGCCGCTGCCAGCGGCAAGGAAATCGGCCCGGCAAAAGGCGATGCGGCCGCCCAGCCGGTCCAGATGGAAGAAGTGCTGGTGGAGATCGGCGGGGCGAACACCATTCCGGAGTTCACGGAGCATCTCTCCGGCGCCAAGGCCGGCGAAGAACGCAGCTTTGACGTTACCTACGCGGATGATTTTTACGATAAAAGGCTGGCTGGCCAGGTTTTCAGTTACAAAGTGAAAGTGAATGGCATCAAGAAGAAGACGTTGCCGGAATTGAATGACGATTTTGCCAAGGAGTTGAGCCAGGATTTTGAAAACCTGGGAGATTTGAAACAGCGCTTCCGCGAAAACATGGAAGCCGAGTTGCGCCACAAATCAGAACATGAGTTGAAAGACAAGCTGATCGAAGAGCTGGTGGCCAAGCATGACTTCCCTGTCCCGCGGTCGCTGGTGGAGCACCAGATCGATCTTCGACTGGAACGGGGGCTGCGCGCCCTTGCGGCGCAGGGCATGAAGACCGAGGACATGCGTCGCATGGACTTCAGCCGGCTTCGCGCCGGACAGCGCGATCTGGCGGTGAAGGAAGTGAAGTCCAGCGTGCTGCTGGCCAAGATCGCCATCAAGGAAAACATCCAGGTGAGCGACGAGGAACTGGATACGGAGATCGCCGCCATGGCCCAGCAGATGCAACAGCCGGTGGAACAGGTTAAGCAAAAACTGATACAGGACAACGCGATTGACCGTTTGCGGGAGCGCATGCGCAGCGAAAAAGCGTTAAACTTCCTGTACGCCAATTCAAATTAGCAAGCGTCACTTTACGCAGTTGATGGAAGGAAAAGCGATTTATGGCACTGGTACCGATGGTGGTAGAGCAAACGAGCCGGGGTGAACGGGCTTATGACATTTACTCGCGCCTGCTGCGCGACAATATTATTTTTATTGGGACCCCGATCGACGACACAATTGCCAACCTGGTGATTGCACAGTTGCTCTTTCTGGAGGCTGAAGACCCGGAAAAGGACATTCAGCTCTATATCAATTCTCCAGGCGGATCGATCACAGCCGGCATGGCAATTTATGACACCATGCAGTTCGTCCGGCCGGATGTGATGACCATCTGCTGCGGCCAGGCAGCCAGCATGGCGGCCTTGTTACTTTGCGCCGGTGCCGCGGGTAAGCGTTTCGCCTTACCGACTTCTAGGATTCTTATTCATCAACCCTTGATGTCAGGCCTTAGCGGCCAAGCCACGGATATTGATATACATGCAAGAGAGATATTGCGCATGCGTGAGATCACGAGCCAGCTTATCGCCAAGCACTCGGGGCAAAAGCTGGAAAAAGTGGAAAAAGATGTGGAACGTGACTTTATAATGAATGCACAACAATCTAAAGAGTACGGGATAATAGACGATATTATCTACAAGCATAAGTAGGGTACAAAAGTAGGTCGGCCGGGCCGGTGGCCGCAGTGAAAAAAGGCCCGTCTGATTAAGGAGCTCGCTCGTGAAGCCCAGGACGCCGGAAGAAACACTTCGTTGCTCGTTTTGCCATAAGTCGCAGGATGCCGTTGCCAAACTGATTTCTTCGCCCAGCGACTATCCCCGGGCCTACATTTGCGATGAATGCGTTGCCGTGTGCAACTCCATTCTGGAAGACGATCGCACCGAGTCGCACGCTTCCTCCGCGCCCAACCACCTGCCCAAGCCGCAGGAGGTCAAGGCTTTCCTGGATGAATACGTAATCGGCCAGGACCAGACCAAGAAAAAACTTTCCGTCGCCGTCTATAACCACTACAAACGCATCCACATGAATCGCACCAAGACGGGCGAAGTGGAGCTGACCAAGTCCAACATCATGCTGATCGGGCCCACCGGCACTGGCAAAACTCTGCTGGCCCAGACCCTGGCCCGCATGCTGGATGTTCCTTTTGCCATCGTGGACGCCACCACGCTCACCGAAGCCGGTTATGTGGGTGAGGACGTGGAAAATATCGTGCTCAAACTGTTGCAAGCTGCTGACGGGGACGTGGGCCGCGCGCAGACCGGCATCATCTATATAGACGAAATCGACAAGATCGGCCGCAAAGACGAGAATCCGTCCATCACCCGCGACGTCAGCGGTGAGGGCGTGCAGCAGGCGCTGCTCAAGATTCTGGAAGGCACCGTCGCCAATGTTCCTCCGCAGGGCGGACGCAAGCACCCGCACCAGGAATTCACTCCGGTGGATACCACCAACATCCTGTTCATCTGCGGCGGCGCGTTTGTGGGACTGGAAAAGATCGTGGCGCGGCGCATCGGCAAAAAATCCATGGGTTTCCGCACCAGCGAAGCCAAGGAAAAAGAGTTTACCGAAGCCAGCAAGCGGGACACCGAGCTGCTGCAAAAAGCCGAGCCCCAGGACCTGGTCCGCTTTGGCCTGATCCCTGAATTTGTCGGACGCCTGCCGGTTGTGGGCATCCTCAATGATCTGGACGAAGCGGCGCTGATTGAAATCCTTACCCGCCCGCGCAACGCCATCGTCAAACAGTACCAGCGCATGTTCGAATTTGAGAGCGTAAAGCTGCGCTTCTCAGAGGGATCGCTGGCTGCCATTGCCCGCGAAGCCATGCAGCGCAAGGTGGGCGCGCGCGGACTGCGCATGATCCTGGAAGAGCTGATGCTCGACCTGATGTATCACCTGCCCAGCCAGAAGCGCGTGAAAGAATTTGAAGTCACCAAAGAAATGGTGGAGCGTCGGGACGTCTCTTTGACGGCAATGGAAAAAGCCGGCTAGGAGATCAACGGCCAGAAACGCGAACGAGCTCAAGCATTCTCCGCCTGCCGAAAAGCAGGCGGTTTTTTTGCGGGCGGCTCGCCGGAGGAGGTCGGCCAAATTTTTGCCTTGCTAGAATTCCTTCCTGGTGTAAGCTTTTTGCCTCTCGGTCAGGAGCCATTACCCCATGCGCTGCATTCCACTCTTGCTGGTTCTCGTTTTCACTGTGCTTGCCGCTGCCGGACAGCAACCCGGTTCGTCGTCGGCGTCTTCACAGGCTGTCGCCGACGCTCCGATCATGCCGGGCACTCTTATCCAGGCAGAAATCTTGACCGATGTCGATGCAAAAAAGGCCCATCCGGGTGACTTGTTCCGGGTCCGCTTGTGGGCGGACGTGCGCAACGGCGACAAGATTGTTCTGCCACAAAAGACAATTCTTGTCGGGCACGTGGTAGCCGCTGTGCCGCGCACCAAGGACACCCCGCAATCCACACTGACCCTTGCGTTCGATAAAGCCCTGCTCAAAGGTGGCGCTGAAATCGCAGTGCATGGTGTCGTCGAGCGTGTCCAGCTCTCCCCGATGGCCGCTTCCACCTCGTCGAGCGCCAATGCTCCCTACAATCCTGGCCTTAATCCAGGAAGCACAACGAATATCGCCATGCCGGCCGCGGGGGCGACCGGCGGGCAGGGTACGATCGAGCTCACTTCCGGGCCCACCAACATCCGCGACGCGAGCATCGAATTGCGGCCTGATGCTTCCGGAACTAACACGATGATGACCGCCATTAAGACCGACGTGAAGCTCAAACGCCTCGCAACGCTCGACATTCGGGTTACCCATTCGCAGTAAAGGCCAACGGCCCTGTCTTAGCGCGTATTGCGATTTCCGCACGATGCATCCTGCTGATGCCGCCTCAAGCGCGGGTTGCGAGTGGGCAGAAAGCGTTCAATCTTCCTTGAGCCACACGTAGAGATAATCCTTGTCAGCGGCGGTAGAGAGCGGAACTCTGCGTTTCTTGCTCTCCCGGCTGATTGCGGCGCGAACGTTCTCCTTGGTGTCGTCCAGGGACGCAAACGGGATCTTGATGGCGGCGCCGGGTGCAAGCTCGTGCACATCGTCGAAGATCGCGCTCACAATCCTGCGGTGCTTTCCGTTGCGGCTTTGGGGAACATCTGCCTGGCGCATGGTTTCAAAAGTTGGCTTATGCGCGGCAGTTTTCTTTTTCTGCATAAGACAGCTCCTTATCGCAAACGTATAGTAAACGTAACAATGCGAATAGTACCATGACACTAAAGTATCGTGCAATATTGCCATAAGAATATTTTGTATTATGTAACGAGTTGAAAAATCATGACTTAAAGATTCTCCCCGTAGTTTCCCCCATCGCATACCCTGTATTTCAAGGGTGGGCAAGCGACCGAAATTGAAGTGCATCACGCCGTATTGAGCAATGGCAAAGAAACGCAGGCAGGGTGGCAAAGCAACCGTCTCAAAAGACCTCTGGATCGCGCCCCGCTTCAGCATCAAGGGACCAGCAGGCGAGCGCGCATGGGACAACCGTCCTGGGGGGCCTCCCAATAGCACGCGCTACCTGGAACTGGCTGATATCGCGCTAGGGCTCAAGAAGCCCAATCCAAGAAAAAAAAAGACAATACTCTTCACGCACGAGACAAAAAGGAAGACTGAACCTTATGTGATTGAGTAGCCGGACGCCCGAACTGCGGTCTATCTACTGTCGCCGAAGGCGTTCCGCGGGATGGCTTCTCTACAGGCATTCAACGTTCAACATTCAGACTCGGAGCCAGCCGCGGAACCCTCTGGCCGCGTAGTACGATTCCGCGCCGTTGTGATACAGGAAAACCCGGCCAAAGCGGCGGTCGCCGAAAAGTGCGCCGCCAAGCTTTCTCATTTCCGCCGGCGACTTCACCCAACTCGAGGTCTTGAGATCGAATTCTCCAAGCGCCTGCAGCTCCCGGTATTGTTCTTCCGTCAGAAGCTCAATGCCCATGGCCGCTGCCATGTCAATCGCGCAATTCTTCGGCTTGTTTTCTTTCCTGGAATCCAGCGCTTCACGGTCGTAGCAAAGGCTTCTGCGATTTTTGGGGCTTTCAGCGGAGCAATCGTAAAAAATGTATTCACCGGTCTTTTTATCGCAGGCAACTACATCCGGTTCACCGCCGGTGATTTCCATTTCATTGAGGGACCAAAGTTTTTCGCCATTCGCCTCCAGCCTCGCCTGCACCTTGGCCCATTCAAGGCCTTGATGGCGATTCATATTCTTCTCAAAGCGGGCTTTTAACGCGCTGAATAGCTCTTTGTGCTGGACCGGCGACAGCTCTTTTCCTGATTTAGCGCTTTTCATATTGACCTTCCTTTGATTGCTGTCTCTTCCTGGGCCGGACGATTCGAGATGGGCCGGAGAACGAGATGGCCTTTCCACATCCACAATCCGGTAACAATCATCAGCGGAATGAACACAAACCGGGTTGCTGGAGCATAG
>DASTPO010000044.1:0-4820 GCA_035762225.1 Candidatus Angelobacter sp. | reverse complement strand
CCAGATTCAAAGAACGTAAGGCGCGGACGTTCGTGCATACCAAAGCAGCATATTTCAGGTACACTGAACCGCCAAAATCACCAACATGCCCATAAGGAGTCTTGATGAACCCCACTTTGCTGTACAGGATTGCGTCCATATTGCTCATTCTTTTTGCGGCCGGACATACGGTTGGCTTTCTGACCTTCAAGCCGCCCACAGCGGAAGGCATTGCGGTGCGTGATGCCATGCAGAGCGTGCAATTCAAGATGGGCAGCGGCACTTACACCTATGATCGTTTCTATAAAGGGTTCGGCCTGTTCTGCACCGCATACCTCCTGTTCGCCGCCTTCCTGGCGTGGCAATTAGGCGCGTTGGCGCGGAGCAATCCTCAGTCGATCGTGGCACTGGCCTGGGTGTTCTTCGCTCTCCAGGTTGCCGGTATTGTTCTGAGCAAGGTTTATTTCATACCTCCACCGGTGATCTTCTCAACCTTGATCTCGATCTGCACCGGCTGGGCGGCGTGGCTGGTAGGGAAAACCGGGGTTTAGAGACTGAGGGCATCGCGCCGCCGTCCTGAATATTCAATCGGACACTATTGGGGGTTTAACGCATTTAACACTCTGTTAACAATCGCCGTCGCCGCTGGTTCTAAGATTGTCGCCTATGAGGGACGAGAATCTAACCGTCGCCGAGATGCCCGCTCCGGACGGCCAGCGCATTTTACGATTGACCGGTCCGCTCGTGCTTAGCTCGTTTTTCGAGTTTCAGACATTGATTCGCGAGGACCAGAGCGCCACGCTCATTCTGGATTTTGCGGCAGTCCCCTACATTGACTCGGCCGGGATCGGCGCATTGGTGGGCGCTTACGTGAATCGCCAGAAGACCGGACGCACCCTTATGCTGGTGGCAGTGCAACGGCGGGTGCGGACAGCCTTGCAGGTCACTAAAGTGGAGCAGTTCTTCCGCTTCGCTGACTCATTGCCGGCGGCAGCGAGCGCTTCCTAAGCGAGAAGTCTTCACTTACAGCCTGAGTGCTTCTAAACGGATCGATTGGGGTGCGCCGCCGCGCGGCAAGGTACCCCGCCAACGACGCAACCGGCGCCGCTAGCACCGTGACAGCGGCAACAATAAGCGGGCAACAAAAAAGCCGCCCACAAGGAGCGGCTCGTGCAAAGCAAAGATATCCTACTTAAAGAAGCTGTCTGCCTTTGCCAGGCGCTTATTGACCTCATCCCAGTTCACCACGTTCCACCACGCCTTCAGATAATCCGGCCGGCGGTTCTGGTATTTCAGGTAATAGGCATGTTCCCAAACGTCGTTGCCCAGGACTGGGAATTCGCCGTTGGAAATGGGATTGTCCTGGTTGGGGGTTGAGGTAACTTTGAATTCGCCGGACTTGGTTTTCACCAGCCAGGCCCAGCCGCTGCCGAACTGGTTCGCTCCGGCGGCTTCGAACTTTTCCTTGAATGCATCAAAGCTGCCGAAAGTCTTGTTGATGGCGTCAGCCACGGCGCCGGTGGGATTGCCACCCTTCTTCGGTCCCATGATCTGCCAGAACATGGTGTGGTTCACGTGGCCTCCGCCGTTGTTGCGAATGACGCCGCGTACGTCCTCCGGCAACGCGTTCAGGTTGCGCAGCAGGTCTTCGGGGCTCTTGCTGCCCAGATCAGGATGTTTCTCAATTGCACCGTTCAGCTTGGTCACATAAGCCGCGTGGTGCTTGTCATGGTGCAGGTGCATGGTTTGCTCGTCGATATGCGGTTCAAGCGCGTTATACGCGTAGGGTAATGCCGGAACCTCATGTGCCGTTACAGTTCCTTGTGCCATTTCAACCACCTTTCATTTATTAGTACCGGTTCATATTTTTTGGATGACCGCGACTTCCCCGGTGATGCTGTATCTTGCCTGCGATTTCATCCGCTGAGGGGCCGATTACTGGAAGGCTGCGAACGCCAGCTCCAGCAATGTCTTTTGTTCCATCTCATGGGCCGTGTGTGAACCTGTGGACGGACTCGACGAGGCCGAGCGTTTTACCGAGCGGAACGGCGTGCCCCGCGCCAGGCGTTCCAGCTGCGGCGCCAGGAAATTCAGCGCGCCCATGTTGGCCGGCTCTTCCTGTACCCACAGAAATTCGCGAGCGTTAGTGTGCTGCGCGAAGGCCGCCTCCAAGGCAGCTTCCGGCAACGGGAACAGCTGCTCCAGAAAGATGATCGCGGTCTTGTTGTCGCCGCGCCGCTTGCGTTCCCGCCGCAGCTCATGGCCGATCTTGCCCGTGCAAAGGATGACGCGCTCGGCATTCGCGATCTCGCTATCCTGAATCACGGTCTGGAACCGTCCTTCGCTGAGATCGCCCAGCGAACTGGCCGCGTCAGGATGGCGCAACATGCCCTTGGGCGTAAACACAATCAGGGGCTTGCGCCAGCTGCGCAGCGCCTGCCGCCGCAGCAGGTGAAAATATTGCGCCGACGTGGAAGGCTGGGCCACCTGTATGTTGTCTTTGGCCGCCAGCTGCAGGTAGCGCTCAATGCGACCGCTGGAATGCTCCGGCCCCTGGCCTTCATAGCCATGAGGCAGCAGCATGACCAGCCCGGAGAGCAGGCCCCATTTGTCTTCGCCCGCCACAATGAACTGGTCGATAATCACCTGCGCGCCATTGGCAAAGTCTCCGAACTGGGCCTCCCACAATGTGAGCCCATCCGGATAATCGCGACTGAAACCGTATTCAAACCCCAGCACCGCAGCTTCCGACAGAATGGAGTTGTAGGCCTCAAACCACGCCTGCTTCGGCACCAGATTGCTCAATGGCACAAACTCTTTTTCGTTTTCCGTATCAATCAGCACGGAGTGCCGATGATTGAACGTTCCGCGCCGCGCGTCCTGGCCGGAGAGCCGCACCGGCACTCCTTCCACCAGCAATGAGCCGAATGCCAGAGCTTCCGCCATCCCATAATCCAGTGGCAGCTTGCCTGCACCCATCTTCTCGCGCTGATCCAGCAGCTTCTTCACCTTGGGATGGATGGCAAATCCCTCAGGATACGTGGTGAGCTTCTCCGCAAGCTGGTGCAGCTTGTCTTCCGCGACAGCCGTTGCCACTTCATATTCCAGCTTGTAACGCCCTCCAACATACTTGTCCCAGTACTGTGGCAGTTTGCGCAACACCGGAGACTTTTGCATCTGCGCGGCATGGTCGTAGGCAGCGTCCACCTTGGCGCGAAAGCTGCTCGCCATCTGCGTGGTGTCGATCTTGTTTTTTTCCGCGTAAATCTCGAACAGCGGGCGGTGCGCGTTGATCTTCTTGTATAGCAACGGCTGTGTAATGGTGGGGTCGTCCACCTCGCTGTGTCCGTGGCGGCGGTACCCGATCAGGTCGATTACCACGTCACTGCCGAACTGGTAGCGATATTCCGTGGCCATCCGCGCCACGCGCAGCACGGCTTCAGGATCTTCAGCGTTCACGTGGAAGATCGGGATGGGCTGGCGCTTGGCCAGGTCAGAAGAAAAGCGCGAAGTGTGCAGCTCGCGCGGGTTGGTCGTGAAGCCGATCAGGTTGTTCACGATCACCTGAATGGCGCCGCCAACCGAATAACCCTTCAACCCCGCAAAATTCAGCGTCTCGGCCCATATGCCCTGCCCGGCAAATGCCGCGTCACCATGCATGATCACCGGCAAGATCTGCTTTACTCCATTGGCTCCGGCATGGATCTGCTTGGCCAGCGTTCGCCCCAACGCCACTGGATCAACCGCCTCCAGATGGCTGGGATTCGATACCAGGTGGGTGCGAATCACTTTGCCGTTGCGGGTATGGAACTCACCGGTCGCGCCCTGGTGATATTTCACGTCGCCACCGCCCAGTACGCTGCGCGGATCAACGTCTTCAAATCCGGCAAAAACACTGTCAGCTGGAATGCCCACGGTCAGCGTCATCACTGTGAGCCGTCCGCGATGGCTCATCGCCATCACGGTAGTGGTCGCGCCCAGGTCAGCCGCGGTTTCCAGGATGGTATCCAGCAGCGGGATCTGCGCCGTGGCGCCTTCGCCGGAATAGCGTTTCGTACCCAGATAGCGGGTTTGCAGAATCTGCTCGAACAGATCGGCCTGAAGCAGACGTTCGGCAAGCCAGCGCCGGTCAACCTGTTGCGCCGGAGGATTCTCCATTCTGTCCTGAATCCACTCCCGGCGGTCGCGCTGGGGCAGATGCATAAACTCCGCTCCGATGGTGCCGCAATAAATCCGCCGCGCTTCTTCGGCTCCCTCGCCATCCACTCGAATTTCCGGATAACCGCCGGCGATTGGCCCGCCAAAAGGATTCAGGTTGGCATCCAGGTAGCCCCAGCGACGGAAGCGATCCATTATCTGCTCGCGCTCGGCGGAAATTTCGGTCGGTAACTGTGCTGTTTTGCTGCTCATCTTGTCTGATCCAGATTCAGTACGGGAACTGCTGCCAGCGGTAGGTCCGGAGGATTCCCAACCTTTGAGGATAACACTTTTGGGCCGAAGAAATTTGAAGTGCGGCGTCCCGCTGACTGTTACCGCATCGGGAAAGGCGCAAAAATTCAGAGCACCTCAGCATCGAAAAAAAAACCGGCTTTTTTGAATCCATCGGTGAGCGTAGCGCCGGCCAACACGAGAATACCAGCCGCGCAAGCGACCACGTCCGCAACACCCGGCAGAAAAGGAAACATATGCCGGGTTCCGCGCGACCCAAACCCGCCGCTGGCTGCCACGCCCAACACCATTACGACAAGGCCCACGCAACCGCACCACAACCCGATCTTCGCTACTTTGAGCATGGTTTTCATTATGGGACGACCCCAAAAGGTGTGCAATAGAAAGACAAA
>DASTPO010000043.1:0-6965 GCA_035762225.1 Candidatus Angelobacter sp. | reverse complement strand
TGCATCGTCTTGAGAATGATTGTTTTTGGGTTCCTGCAACCCAATATTGTGCGATTCATGTCTTGTAATTCACGCCGTGGGCTTCATGTCTTGGGCTGCGCCTCTGGTGAGCCTGTGGGGCTTCCGACTCCGAACTGTTTTGCATACTCGGCGTGCAATCGCTGCCAGCCGCCGAACTTCATCGCATCACCGGCAACCATGCGACCAATGGGCGTTCCGGCGAGCAGGCGGTCCAGCACATCGAAGCAAATATGCCATCCGGCGGCGCCCATGGCGATAAAGCGGCGGTCGATGTTGTGCCACAGCGTCAACCGTGTGCCGCCGGCAACGCCTTCCAGTTCCCACCGTAGATCGTTCCCGCCCCAGTTGTATTCCAGTACCCTGGAAGCTTCGGCCCGGGTGACCTTTGTTTCGGAAACCATCGGCTTTGGCGCTCCCACCGTGGTGAGTTTCACCGAGCTTCCCGCCGTGCCCAGGCTGCCGTCAGCGTCAAACGGAGCCCATTCGCGCAGATGGGCCGGGTCCGTAATCGCCTGCCACACTTTTTCCGGCGAGTGGCGCAGCTCTCTGACAAGAACCAGCGTCCAATTCTCTCCATCTTTCTGTATGTGCGCGCCGCTGGCCGGACCCGGTGAATAGAGTTCGCGATTGGTCATCTTCTCTTCCTCGTCTTCCCTTTCGTCGGTGTTGATGGATCTTTCTCGTTATCCATGCGGTCGAGGTGGCGCTCAAGAGCATCCAGGTGGGCGGACCAGAAACGGCGGAACGGAGCCAGCCAGGCATCGACCTGTTGAAATGGTTCAGGCTTCAGCCGGTAAAGACGCCGCTGTGCGTCCACCGTGGATTCAACGAACCCGGCCTCGCGCAGCACGCGCAGGTGCTTTGACACAGTGGGTTGTGTCATCTGAAGTTGGCGCTCTATGTCGCCAACGGACTGTTGCGACGAGACCAGGAGGCCCAGAATAGCGCGGCGGTTCGGCTCGGCAAGGATATCGAAGACAGATTCCACTCTTTTTATATACCCTATTAGACATATACGTGTCAAGGCATGTACGTGAAAATTCAGCGCAAAATGGCGCTGGCCCCAATTTAAGTCGGTCTTGCGGCGTTGTAAGTTCTATTCGTCCCACTGTCCGTTCCCGCACACCTCGCTAACGAAAACGAACAACCGGAGGTCAAAACCAAGGCACGAGCTGATTGATTATTAGCGACTTACGTGGCGACGTTTTTGGCATGCGCGTTGCCCAAGGTTTGTGAGAACCACTATCCCCGGAGGTTCCAACATGCGACTGCGCGCTGTCTCTACCTTCCTTGTTGTTTGTTTGGCATCAATCGTCTCCATCGCCCAGAACCTGGCCCCGCCGGCGCCGGAGCGCTTCACCGTCCATTCCAATGTGCTGAATGAAGATCGAGCGATTTTGGTGCGAATGCCGGCGGCAGCGCAGGGGAAAAAAGACAGGTACCCTGTCTTGTATCTGGCCGATGGCGACGGCCATATCAATGAAGTGGGGGCGATCATCGATTTTCTTGCCGCGCAGGGCCGATGCGCGCCGGTGATGATTGTGGGCATTCCCAACACCGACCGCACGCGCGACCTGACCCCGACAAAAGTTAGTCTCAAGGGGCCCGATGGCTCGACCCAGAATGCCCCCGCCACCGGCGGCGGCGACGAGTTTCTGGAATTCATCCAGACCGAGCTGTTCCCCGAGATCGAGAAGCGTTACCAGCCGCAGCCGTATCGCATCTTTGCCGGCCACTCCCTGGGCGGACTGCTGGCGATCCATGCGCTGATCGCGCACCCTGACATGTTCAACGCTTACATTGCCGTTAGCCCGAGCCTGCAATGGGACGATCAACACACGCTGCACCAGGCCCAGCAATTCTTCGCCAGGCAAAAAGAATTCAACAAGACGCTGTTCTTCTCATTGGGAAACGAGGGCGCCACGCCTAACCCAATGGGCGATGGCTTCAATCAGCTACAGAAGCTCTTTGCCACGACCAAACCGAAAGGCTTCATCGTGCGCTCGGCGCGCTATCCCGACGAAGACCATGGTTCCACTACCTTTCTGGCGCACTACGCCGGCCTGCGCACGGTGTTTGACGGCTGGCTGATGCCGCGAGATCCGAAAGACGGCTCTTTTGTGGGCGGCCTGAAGGGCGTGGAAAAGCACTACCAGGAATTGTCAGAGCGCTTCGGCTTTCCTGTTTCAGCGGAACAGGCCATCAATCTGGTTGGTTACAGCCTTCTGGCGCAGAAAAAACTTGATGAGTCGATCGCCGCATTCAAGCGCAACGTAGAGCTCTACCCGGGATCGGCCAACGTCTATGACAGCCTGGCCGATGGCCTTGAAGCTGCGGGCATGGCCGACCTAGCGCACCAGAATGTGCAAAAAGCGGTAACGGTAGGCACGGAAACAGGCGACCCTTTATTGCCTCAGTTCAAGCAGCATCTGGACCGTCTTACCGCCGCTGCCACCACGGCAAAGCAAGATACACACGGGAAGTAAACAACACGGAGGCAGGGTTCAGTACGATCTTGTCCGTTCTGGGGACGGTAAGGTGAGCTTTTTGGGCGCTTGCCTGCGTTGGTTTCTGATTTTGCTCCCTCAGGCTGGGCGACAGCCTGCTGACCTCATTCGCCGATGCTGCGCCGCTGAGAGGCCCTTCGGCGGGGACGGACATTCTCCGCTTTCTAATACGAATTGGCTTGAGCCCGCGCCCGGAGCCTCGGGTGCGGCGACTCGGCTGACCTAACCCCAAATCTTGAATCACCGAAGTCACGGACACCCCGTGACCTTGCTCCTTAAGCCATTGATTCTTTTAGGAGGATTAAGATTTGCACACAAATACTCTAGTCGCCGCAGCTTGCGTTGCGTGATAATCTACAGGTAGCAAGTTCCCAGAAACAAACCGTATAGGCGGACTCTGCAAATAAAGGCGAATCAGTGACCCAGACCAAGGAAAAATTCGAATCCCGCAAGCTCCCCATGATGCCCATTCGCGATGTGGTCATCTTTCCGTACATGATGACTCCGTTTATCGTGGGCCGTGAATCAAGCGTGCGCGCCCTGGAAGAGGCACTGGCATCGGATCGAAAGATTTTTCTGGCCACGCAGCACGACGCGAGCATCGACGAGCCCAAGCCGAACGAGATCTACACGGTCGGCACGATCGCCAATATTGTCCAGAACCTGAAGCTGCCGGACGGCAACATTAAGGTGCTGGTGGAAGGCGTGGAACGCGGCAGAATCCTGAAACTAACGAACAATGACGGCTATTTCGAAGCCGAAGTCCGCACCACCAAGTATCCCCCGGAGCCCAGCAAGATTCTGGATGCCGCCATGCAGCGCGTCCACACCCTGTTCGATCAGTATGTAAAGCTCTGCCAGTCTCTCAACCTGGAGCCGGTCATCATTACCGGCATGAACGACCCGGCCAAATTGAGCGATACCATCGCCCAGAACCTGCAACTCTCGATTGAAGAAAAGCAGGAGCTGCTGGAGATTTTTGACCCAGCCGACCGGCTCAATCGCATCGCCGACGTGCTTGATATTGAAATCGAAAAGCTGAATATGGACCGCACCATCCAGACCCGGGTGAAACGGCAGATGGAGCGGGCGCAGAAAGAGTATTACCTCAACGAAAAAATCAAGGCCATCCAGAAGGAATTGGGGCGCGGCGAGAAGAGCGAGTTTGACGAGCTGAAGAAGAAGATCGACACCGCCGGTATGCCCAAGGACGTTCTGGAAAAGGCAATCCAGGAATTGAAGAAACTGGAAGCTATGCCGCCGATGTCAGCCGAATCCACCGTGTCACGCAATTACCTGGACTGGCTGCTGGCTGTGCCGTGGAAGAAGAAATCGAAAGAGATCCGCAACATTGAGCACGCGGAAAAAATCCTGAACCAGGACCATTACGGTCTGGAGAAGATCAAAGACCGCATCCTTGAGTTCCTGGCTGTGCGCCAGCTGGTGAAAAATCCCAAGGGATCCATTCTCTGCTTTGTTGGCCCCCCGGGCGTGGGCAAGACCTCACTGGGAATGTCGATTGCCAAGGCCACGGGACGCAAGTTTGTGCGGCTGTCACTGGGCGGCGTGCGTGATGAAGCTGAGATTCGCGGCCATCGCCGCACTTATATTGGTGCGTTGCCCGGCCAGATTATCCAGATGATGAAGAAGGCTGGAACCAAGAACCCGGTATTCATGCTGGACGAAGTCGACAAGATGGCTTCCGACTTCCGCGGCGATCCCGCGGCTGCTCTTCTGGAAGTCCTGGATCCGGAGCAGAACTGGATGTTCCAGGACCATTACCTTGACGTGGAATACGACCTCTCACAGGTTTTCTTCGTGGCCACGGCCAACGTGCTGCACACCGTTCCGGCTGCTTTGCAGGACCGCATGGAAGTACTGCGGCTGCATGGCTACACTGAGCTCGAAAAAGTTGAGATCGCACGGCAATTCCTGGTCCGCAAGCAGCGCGCCGCCACCGGCCTGACGGAAAAACAGCTTGAGTTCACTGATGATGGCCTGCGCGAGATAATCCGCTCCTACACGCGGGAAGCCGGCGTACGCAATCTGGAGCGCGAGATTGGCAACATCGCTCGCAAAGTGGCGCGCAAGGTGGTCAAGAGCCATGACTATTCCATCACGCTGAACGCGCAGAACGTCAACGAGTTCCTGGGCGTCACCAAATTCCGTGACACGCTGGCCCATGAGAAGAGCGAGGTCGGGCTGGTGACAGGGTTGGCCTGGACCGAGGTCGGCGGCTCAATCCTGAGCACCGAAGTGGCGATCGTGGAGGGCAAAGGCAAGCTGACCATCACCGGGCAGTTGGGCGACGTGATGCAGGAGTCGGCGCATGCCGCCATGTCTTACGTGCGTTCGCGGGCCCCGCGCCTGGGACTGCCGAAAGACTTTTATCGCAACGTTGACATACATATTCACGTGCCCGAGGGCGCCATTCCCAAAGACGGTCCTTCGGCGGGCATCACCATGGCCACGGCCATCTCCAGCGCGCTGAGCAAGATTCCGGTGCGCCGCGACATCGCCATGACCGGAGAGATCACCCTGCGCGGCAAGGTCCTGCCGATTGGCGGTTTGAAGGAAAAGCTTCTGGCTGCCCTGCGTGCCGGAATCAAAGAAGCGATCATTCCCAAAGAAAACGAGAAGGACCTGCCGGAAGTGCCGGAAAACATACGCGGCCAGATGAATATCCACCTGGTCGAGAACATGGATGATGTGCTGAAGGTTGCGTTGGAACGGCCCCTGCCGGATTATCCCGAAGAGACCACCCAGCCAATCCCAGCAGTACAGCCGGAAATCTCAAGAGAGCGATATCTGTAATACCTTAATGCGCTTAAAAGGCCCGCTCGTATTGAGCGGGCTTTTTCGTGTGCGTTGCGGCTCAAAACTCCAAACCTTCGCCCCTAGCTTGCAGCCAGCGCGAGTTGCCGCGATTTGTTTTCGATTTCCGCTCGGTCCGGGGCCTGCGGCTGCATCTGCAGGTAGTTTTGCAGATCGGCCAGTGCTTCCAGCGGCCGTCCGGCAGCCTCGAACGCCATGGAGCGGTTTACATAGAGGTCTGCATTGCCTGGGGCCAGCCGGATTGCCTGATCCAGGTCCGCAATAGAAGAGGCTACGTCCCCCCTGGCAAAGTGCAGCGCCGCCCGATTCGCCAGAACCAAAGGCTGATTCGGTTCCAGGGCAAGAGCAGATGTGTAGTCGGCAATGGCTCGCGCATCTTCGCCCATGACCTGATGGCATTGCGCTCTTCCGGTATAGGCCAGGAGCAGGCTGGGATCAAGCTCGAGCGCGCGGCCGTAAGCAGCCACGGCCTTGTCTGCGAGCCCCATGAGCCGATAGCACTGGCCAAGGTTCAACCACACTTCAGGATACGGAGGGCTCAGATCGATGGCGGCCTTGAAGTCCGCAAGCGCCTCTTCCAGCTTGCGCTGACGCAGATAGATTCCTCCACGCTCGTTGTAATACTCAGAATAATTGGGGTCCATGGCGATGGCGCCGCTGTAATGACGAACTGCGTCGTCAAAAGAACGGATGGCAGTGTAAACCTGCGCGATGTTGTAAAGCAGGACCGAGCGATGCAGCCTGTGTTCCAGGGGGCCAAGATGTTGCTCCAGTCGCTCAAACCCTTCCCGGCAAAGCCTTAGAGCATCCTGCGGACGGCCCTGACGGTGTCGCACCAGGGCGAGGCCATTGGACGCAAAGACGGTATAGAAGTGCCGCTGGCTTTCCGCCACGTCAACATCGGCCAGGATTCGCAGCGCCTCTTCCAGATAGTCGCTGGCGCGTTGAAAATTCTTTTGCGGCAGATAGCGTGCGTGCAGCATGGCAAGAACATAATTTACCCTGGCCTGCAGCGCGTGCGAGACAATTTTTGAGGCAGCGTGTCGCTCCACAATGGCTTTTGCCTCTTCCGCGCGGCCCATGGCCGCCAGGCACTGAAACATATTTCCCACCAGGTTCCAGCGGGTAACTTCATCCGGACAATACTGGTCCAGGCCATCACTGACCGGGATTACGAAAGCCAGCGCATCTTCATAAAAGCCACGATGATTACAGATACCCAGAGCGCGCGACTGCCAGAGATAGGTCTTGTCCGGGCGTCCGGCTTCCTGCCAGGCAGAGATCAATTGCGGGTAGTTTGTTTCCCATTCGATTAGATCATTGCCGGTGGCCCGTTCCAGTTCTTCAGCCGTTGAACTCGCACTCTGCATACGCGTCAATTCGGTAAAGCCAGTTGCCTTCTTCAGCCGCACAGCATCGACTGCCGCAAAGCCGCGAAATTCATCCAGCGCCCTTTGCGCCGCGTCAACCGGGACCACGACGGCCAGGGTCAAGTTCATGAACGGCCCCACGCGCCGCACCAACTCGCGAAAGAAGCGGCGGTTTAGTGCGCCCGCCTGGTCAAAATGATCGGCGACGATCAGCCAGCGGCCACCGTGTGCG
>DASTPO010000042.1:0-6738 GCA_035762225.1 Candidatus Angelobacter sp. | reverse complement strand
ACCGCCGGCGCGCTGCCCAGGTTGTAATTCTTCTGGTCGACGCGGAAGTTGTATTCGTAGTCGGCCCCGGCGGTGATGCGGTGGCGGCCGAGGCTGCGGCTGATCGTGGTTTCGATCCCAATCCAGTCGGCGAGGCCATAGTCGAGATTGGGTATGGCTGCGCCGGAACCGTTGGCCGTCATATAAGTGCCGTCATAACGATAAGCGTCGTAGTAGCCGCGCAGATCAAAGTCGGTGTGCGGGTCAAGCGCGCGGTGATAGCTGGCGTCGAAATATCCGCGGGCATCGGTGGTGCGGGTGCCCGGCTGGTTGAACACCGTGTCAAAGGCCGCGGTGGGAAGCAGCTTGGTCCGCGTGGAAAAAGCGCCTTGCAGGCGCAGGTCTTTGTATTGGAGGTCGGCGAAGGCATGATCATAGCGATCGCCATCGAGATTGTCGGCCATGCCGCCGTTGGTCTGCGGCGCATTGAATTCAGGGAAGAACAGCTGCGAAGCGCCGTCATTGCGATACATGCTGGCCGATACGACGCCGGAGACACGGTCTTTCTGAAACGAACCGCTGATCCGCCCGGTCCTGCCCATGTAGGAAGAGGTGTCGCCGGAGAACTCGATTGAATTGCCGGCAGCCTTGCGCGTAATTACGTTGATCACGCCGAAAACAGCGTTGGAGCCAAACAGGGATGAACTGGGGCCGCGCACAATTTCGATCCGGTCAATCTGGTCCAGGTCGATGGGGAATTCCGTGCCGATCTGCGCGCTGTCATAAACGTTGTCATTCAGACGATGGCCGTTCACCAGAAGCAGGATGCGGGAGTTGTAGTCACCGGCGCGGAGGAAGCCGCGGACGCCGAGATAGGAATAGTTGCGATCATAGGAGGTGTAGAACCCGCGCAGGCTGTTGAGGGCGTCACTCAAAGTGCGCCAGCCATAACGGCGGATCTCCTCCGATGTAATGATGCTGACCGCCGAGGGCGCTTCACGCGGAGCTTCCAGATGCCGGGATGCGCTATATACCTTGGTACGCGCCAGCTCTTCCACGCTGAGGCCGGTGAGATCCTGGTCCGGGGTGGTCTGGGCACGCAGCAGGGCAAAGCCGGCAAGCACCATGAACGCGATACGGCACCCGCGTCTCCTGCGACATTCATTGGCCAGAATCATTCCAATGTTATCGGCATGTCGGGCCTTACAAATTAGTCCGCGCCTGGGACCCAAGAGCTAACGGATGGCGGTAATTTGTTCAGCCGAAAGCGTTTGAGCGGCGTCCTGCGGGCTCACCAGCGGCCCGTTGCAACCTTTTTGGGGCATTTGCGACTGCGTAAAGAGTGTGTGTTAGGGGTCACAGCGCTTGTTGCTGGGAGCTGGCAACATTGGAACATGGTGCGATCATTACCCCTGCTGGCAGTTAGTGAAAACGTGAGAGAGCAAGCGTCAAAGTTGCTGCCTTTCGGTTACGTGCAGTCGGCGACGATTTGCTGTCCTCTTTGCAACCAGCGCTATCTGCTCTTGATGGATTGCATCGTCCGTCCCGCCGATGAGGAGTGGAGAGCGTTACTGGAGAAAGTGGCGAATGATCATTTCCTCCGAGAGGTAACGGCAGGTCATTCATCAGGACACAGGGTCGAGCAAATGGTGTGGCAGGTAGCCTGACCGGATTGTGGCAAGCCGCGAGAACTCTTTATCAATTCATTTCCACGAACTACGGGCAGCCGGACCGGGGGTCCGACTGCCGTAATCCATAGCCTGCGCCGTCGGGGCTGAGCCATGTTTCCCGCAGGCTGAGTTTAGCGTTGCACCGTCGCAGTCTGGCCGAGCACGCGTAAAACGGTCTGGGTAATGTCGTCGGGCTTGGCCAGCGCTTCCATTGCCAGCCATCTGCCCTGCGCTTCATTGCCGATCGTCAACACATTCATGTGCTCGACCTTCTTGTCCTCCGGATCATAGACACCCAGCTTGCGCCGGACCAGGTCAACGTCTTCCTTCCTGCCGGTCAGGAAATACCAGTCACGCTGAATGTTGAAATGCGCGGCGTAGCGCTTCAGCGCCTCCGGCGTGTCGCGTTCCGGGTCCACGGTAATGGAAAGGAACGTGACTTTGCCGGGAGCGCTCTTTTCGAGGTTGCGCTGTACCAGTTCAAGGTTCGGCGTGGTGCGCGGGCATAGATTGTCACAGTTGGCGAACATGAACTGGATGACCACGATCTTGTCCTTGATCAAATCGGCGTAGAAACGCTTTTTGCGGCTGTCCTGAGTCAAGAGCGTGACATCGGGAAAGTGGCTGCGCAGGGCGTTGCGCTGGTAAGCGGTATAAGCAGCGGCGTCCTGCGGGGGACGCTGGGCGCTCTCGCTGCGAATGACGAGAGCGCTCAAAACAACAACCGTGGCGACAGATAATACGACGGTGGACCGCATCACAGCACCACGTCAAAACGTCCCATCATCCGCATGTCTTCATGCTCGATGTTGTGACAGTGGAAAACATATTTGCCCAGCTGCTTGGCGCCCGTGTAGCTGGTGATGACCCTGACCTCATCGCCCGGGTTCAGGACAAACACGTCCTTTAACCCAGCCTCAGGGCCGACGGGCGGGATGCCATTGCGGTCGAGGATGTAGAACTCGTTGCGATGGATGTGAATCGGGTGGAACCAGCCGCCGCCACCGTTTTTGAGCTTCCATATCTCAGTGGTGTTCAATTTCACCTTGGCATCCACGCGGTTGGGATCGAAGAACCGGTTGTTGACCTGCCATGCGCCCTGGCTGCGCACGAAATCAAACTCGCGCGTGATTACCGAGGCAGCGGGATTGAAAGTGGGCAATCCCGTTTCCAGAATCGCGGGCACGGTGCTGTTATCCGCCACGGAATCGAGCACATCAAAGCGCACCAGCGGGGTCGGTTGTGTGGGGTCCACGCCGTCGGGGCCGCGGCCGCTGGTCTGGATCATGGTGTTGTTCAGAAAGACGTGAGTGTTCGGTCCAGGTGCGTAGAAAGAGAAATCCACCACGATCTCCACGCGCTCAGCCGGAGCCAGGCGGTATGAGGTGGTTTCAAACGGGGCCCGCAGGCAGCCGCCATCACTTCCGATGATCTGGAAAGGCCTGCCCGAGCTGAGCGAGATCTCATAAAAACGCGCGTTTGATCCATTGAGCGTGCGGAATTTGTACTTGCGGTTACCGACTCTCAGCCTGGGCTGCACCGCTCCGTTGACCAGGAAGGTGTCGCCCAGGAAGCCATCGTGATCAAACGGGTTATAGACCAGCTGATTGTTCGCGTCGAATGTGCGGTCCTGAAAGACAAGAGCGATATCGAAAGGACCGCTGGGAAGGTTGAGCGCGTCGATTGAATCGCTGCCCAGAAGAAACAGCCCGCTGAGGCCCATGAACACGTTGTGGCCGGTGAAGTCCAGCGTGTGATCGTGGTACCAGAGAAAGGCGCCTACATCAGAATCATTGTCATAGATGTAATCGCGGAACCCGCCCACCGGGATCTCTTCGTCAGGAAAGGCGCTGCCATCGGAAGCTGCCTGCGTGTGCCCGCCGTGCTGGTGAACCACGGTGTTGGCCGGCAGGTGGTTCGTCTGGCGAATCACGATGCGACGGTTCAGCCGAGGCGTATAGGTTGGCCCGGGATAGGTCCCGTCGTAGGTCCAGACCAGAGTTTTCTGTCCCGGCAGAATCTGCTGGAGCGCAACCTGTTCGGTGCTTGAGTAGTAATCAGTGGGTTGGCCGTCATTGAACACCGGCGCTCCCGGCAGGCTGGCTAACGGAACGGGCGTCTTCACCGTGGGAATCGGAAGGTCCACCTGGAATGGCGCAACCCTGGGACTGCCACCAAACCCGCCATTCGAGCCCCCATCCTTGAGGGCCCAGATGTCGAGGCGTGGACCGGTCAGCCCGAGCAGGGCAGTACTGCCGTAAATTCCGGCTTTGATAAGTTCGCGACGTGTAGGCATGAAATTAATCCTTCTCCAAAAGTTGTTGGCAGCGGATTGCTCCAAAACAACTTTCAGCATTGAAATGTTGTCTGGGTGAGGGTGGTGCGGAACGCGCATGGCACCATGCGGAGATAGCGCTGAAAACGGGGAACAATTTCTTGCGTGGGTTTCTGAATTGCAGAGGGCTTCGAACTAATGCCAGGCAGGAGCTGGTGTTTGCAGAAAACCAGAGACTGTGTAGTGTCCGGTGCTGCGAGCCAAATTCCGCAAGCGTGCTCGTACGGACTGGCGCAGCGGCAGCAAAACTTTCGCGCGAAAAAGGCATAGACCTCCCATCCGGGGCGTGAAACAGCCTCCGGTAAGAGTTCTGTGCTCGTGGCTGCGGAGCAACGAGTATAGGAGCGAGAGACGGAATAAGTAAACAGAAAAAGATCGCAGATGAAGAGCGTTGTTAACGATGCGTGTTGAAAAGCAAAGTGGAAAAATGTCTTTGAATTTTTTGCTGTCACAGCCCCGCCACCGATCGATGAGCGCTCAGCAAGAAATCGAAACATTGAACTGGCCGCGCAGTGGATTGACGCCAGACGGCGAGATCACAACGGGCCGTGCTTTCCTTCGCCCTGGGCTGCAACGAGATCGGTGCAAATTGAGCAGAACCCCGGCCGGATTATTAGAGATTTTAATCTGGCCCCAGGTGTATTCGGGGAGTACAAATGTTTTTGTCCGCTTAACTAAGTAAATGATTTTGAGGCCTTTATCTCGCGAATTAGAAGTCCAAAACTGTATCAGGCGCGATTTTCAGAAGTTTACACAATTCAACAAATGGCCGTAGAGTACATGTACTACAGCTCAAGTTGCTCAGTGGTCTAAGGGTCTAGCAGAACTGCGCAGCAGTCGCAAAACCTTGTGAAACACCTGGAACCTTATGGGCACTATTCTGCAATCGCCAGGGTGTTCAGACACCGGCATTGGCTGTTGGAAGTCGGGCCCCAGAAATGCGTCAAGACGCCACATGATGCAGACCTGGCAAGAGTAGAACGAAAATGCAATACAAAAGCTTTACCGAAGTTTGAGCCCGGAAGGATCTGGGTCGGTAAGGAGTCAAGAGCTAGCGAAAAAATAAAAATAAAAACTCGCTGACGGAAAAGAGACTTAAATATGAACGGCTCTTCTTTGACTTCCGGCAAAGAAAGCATTCTAGTTGTCGACGACGACCCAGGTGTCCTCCTCTACACCAAAGGCCTGTTGGAAATGGGCCATTATCGGGTCGATACTGCCACATCAGGCGCCGAGGCGGAACGCCGCCTGCAAAGCGGCGCAAAACCCGACTTGATCCTGCTTGATATGTCCATGCCAGACATGGACGGGTTGCGCACGATAGAAGCTTGCCGGCGAATTCGCCCTGAACAGAAAATCGTCATGCTTTCCTGCATGAGCACCCCGAGCATCGTGGTGGAAGCGGTGCGCCTGGGCGCTGTGGACTACATGACAAAACCCTTTTACAAAGCCGATCTCGACACCATGATGACGCGATGGCTGACGCGGCGCGCGCTTCCTGGTGCGGACGCTGCTGACTGCGAGACCATTGACGGCGCAGCCTTCTTTGTCGCGGCCAGCCCGGCGATGAAGAAGATCCGCGCGCAAATTGCTCAGCTGGCCAAGGTGGACGTCCCGGTGTTGCTTCTGGGCGAAAGCGGAGTCGGCAAAGAAGTGATGGCGCGGCTGATCCACAAACTGTCACCCCGCTCCCGCCGGCCGCTGGTGAAGGTAAATTGCGCCGCTATTCCGGCAGATCTGCTGGAAAGCGAATTGTTCGGCCATGAGAGCGGGGCCTTCACCGGGGCGGTACGGTCCAAGCCGGGAAAATTCGAGCTGTGCGATCAGGGGACCATCCTGCTGGACGAAATCGGGGAGATGAGCCCCATGCTGCAGGCCAAACTGCTGCACGTGCTCCAGGACGGACAGTTTTCGCGACTGGGAGGAAGGTCAACGATCGCAGCCGATTTTCGCGTGCTGGCGGCGACCAACATCAACGTGCAAAAAGCCATTGAAACAGGAGCGTTTCGCGAGGACCTGTTGTATCGCCTGAACGCCTTCACGGTACAGATACCGCCGTTGCGCGAACGCAGGCAGGAGATAGAGTTCCTGGTGCGCCATTTCCTGCATGAATTTTCAACCAAGTATTCGTTGCAAATTCCGCACTATTCCGCGCGCCTGATGGAGGCGTGCCTGGAATATCGCTGGCCCGGCAATCTGCGCGAGCTGGGGAATTTTGTGAAGCGATTCGTGGTGCTGCAGGACGAAACCCTGGCCATTTCCGAACTGGAGGAGAAGGGCCGCGAGTCCGGTATGCCGCCAGCGTCAGACTATGGCCGGCGGTCCTCGAATATCGCAACCGGCCTGAAGTCACTGGTGCGGAATTTGAAACACTCGGCCGAGGTCAAGGTCATTGAAGAAGCATTGCTGTCGACCAACTGGAACCGAAAGCTGGCAGCGTTGCAGTTGAAAATCAGCTCCAAAGCATTGCGCTACAAGATCAAGCAATACCAGATCTCGCCGCCTGCCCGCTCCAGCGGCCAACTGCGAGCCAGAGGCAGCCATGGATGAGCAGCCGTCAGCAATTAAAACGGTGATTCACCTGGCAGATAAAACAGTCCTGAAAGGATATCTGGAATCGGCGAACGTGACCGGCAACGGTGACGGGGCCGAGCCCGTCGGCCCTTTACCGGAACAAATCGAGCTGCGCCTGCTTGACGGCGCAGTGGTGACGGTACAGCTCAGCCAGGCCAAGGCAGTGTTTTTCGTCAACGC
>DASTPO010000041.1:0-9299 GCA_035762225.1 Candidatus Angelobacter sp. | reverse complement strand
ACTTCAGCTCCAGGCACACCTTTGCGGGCATGTAGCGCACTTCCAGGGTGCCGAAATCGGGCAGGCCCGTCTTGGGGCAGACCGAGGTAAACTCCGGCACGTCAATGACGATTTCATAAGCAGGAAACTGGTTGGGCCATGTGTCGATCTCCGGGAAGCGGTGATCGAGCCCGGCCTTTGCGTGGTCGTCGGTATAGCCTGTACGATGTGACACGGCTCTATTGTAACAACCGAGTATTCAACGTAACCGGACGGGCCCGGCGCTCATCTAACGGGGCAGGGACACCAGAAAAACACCCTGCGTCGCGCCGGATTACCGGTTGGGTTCACCGGCAACTGTTTGCCGGCGAAATATCCTGCCTCGCGTGGCGCGGGTTATACTTTAAAATTCGGAAGTCGATTCTGTTCAACGGATGGCGCGACAAACACAAAATCGCGGGCGCGATCGCACACGGCTGATTGCCGTTGCGGCCCTTGCTGTGGTGGCGGTAATCATCTTCACCGGCATCAATCAGCGGCGGGGCGGCCCGTCAGTTCGGGCGGAAAAAGTGGCCCGCCAGGAGATAGCCAGCGTCATTTCCACCAACGGCAAAATAGAGCCTGTCACCAGCTTTGAAGCCCACGCCCCAGCGCCGGCTATTGTGAAAGATGTGCGTGTATCGGAAGGCGATCGCGTACGCGCCGGACAGCTTCTGGTACAGCTTGATGACGCCGATGCTCGCGCTCAGGCGGCGCGGGCGCTGGCCCAGCTCCGCTCCGCGGAAGCTTCCATGCAGGCGATCAAGGCCGGCGGCACCCAGGAAGAGGTGATGACCAGCCGCGCCGATCTGGCCAAAGCGCAGGCGGAGCGCAGTGAAGCGCAACGCAACCTTGAAGCCATTCAGCGGCTGCGGCAAACCGGCGGAGCCTCGCCGGCCGAAGTAGATGCCGCACAGAGCCGTTTTAAGAAAGCGGACGCGGATGTCCAGTTACTGCAATCCAAATTGACCGGACGCTTCTCTTCTCCGGAAGTCGCGAAAGTTGAGGCATCCGCTGCGGAGGCGCGCGCAGCCTATGCCGCTGCGGAAGATCTGCTGAAGCACGCCAATGTCACTGCTCCCTTTGCCGGTACGGTCTACCAGCTTCCGGTAAAGCGCGGGGCCTACGTCGCGAGCGGAGACTTGTTGGTGCAGGTGGCAAACCTGGAAAAGGTCCGGGTACGCGCCTTTGTCGACGAACCTGAAATCGGAAGGCTGGCCAGAGGCCAGCAGGTGGAGATTCGCTGGGACGCTATTCCCGGCCGTACGTGGAACGGCTCGCTCACCCGTGTGCCGACCTCAGTGACCATGGTGGGCACCCGCACGGTAGGCGAGATCACTTCAGAGATCGACAACTCCGACCGCAAGCTCCTGCCCAATGTGAATGTGAATGTAAGCATCGTGGCCGCGCGGCATGACAACGCGTTGACCGTCTCGCGCGAAGCGGTCCATGACGTCGATGGCAAACGCTACGTTTACCGGATCGTCGATGACAGAATCCAGGCCCAGGAAGTTCAGACCGGTATTTCCAGCCTTACGCGTGTGGAAATCACGCGTGGAGTTACAGACGGCACTGAGGTCGCACTGGGCGCCATCAATGCCCAACCGCTGCGCAACGGCATGGAAGTAAAGGTGGTCGAGCGTTGAGGATGCTGCGGTGGCTTCTGCCATTATTCCTTTTTCTGGGAGCAGCGTTTGCGGATTCGGATGCTGACATTCCAGCTCTGCTCAAAGCTGGGAAAGCCGACGAAGCCCTGCGCTCCCTTAACGCAACCATCGCGCAGCGGCCCAACGATGCCCGCGCCTACAACTATTTATGCCGCGTCTACTTCCAGCTGGAAATCTGGGATACCGCAGTGCGCATGGGCGAGCGCTCTACCGCGCTGGACCCCGATAATAGCTTCTACCATCTCTGGTTGGGGCGCGCGCTGGGACGGAAGGCCGAAGGCGCGAATCCGTTGACCGCCTTTGGACTGGCCCGACGCGTCAAAACCGAGTTTGAGCGCGCCGTGGCCCTGGATGCCAACAACCTGGCCGCCCGCGGTGATTTGAGCGAGTTCTACCTGGAAGCTCCCGGTGTTCTGGGGGGCGACAAAACCAAAGCGCGGCAACAGGCCGCATTCCTGGCACAGCACGATCCGGCGATGGCCAGCTATATTATTGCCCGTGTGGAAGAGAAGCTGGGCACCGGCAAAGCGGAAGACGAATACAAAAAGGCCGTTGCCGCCAGCCGCACGCCCGCACACTATTGGGTGGAGCTGGCAAATTTTTACCGGCGCACCGGCCGTTTGAACGAAATGGAAGCAGCCATCAATCAGTCCCTGGCTGCCTCGCATGACGGTGAAGTCACTGAATTCGACGCCGCCAACCTTCTTCTGCACGCGGGCCGTAATTTTCCCGGCGCCATCCAGATGTTGCGCCACTATGACAGCCAAACCACCGCCGAAGAGGGACCTGCCTTCCAGGCCAATTTCATGCTGGGAATCCTTCTGGAAAAACAAGGCCGAAAAAAAGAAGCCGCAAGCGCATTCCAGGCGGCGCTCCAGACAGCTTCACTCTTCCGTCCGGCGCGGGATGCGCTGGCGCGGGTTTCCCGATAAAATCACGTCTTTCTCCATCATCCGTTAAATCGCGCAGGTGAAAAAATGAAATTGCATGCCCGTCTCATTTTGATTGCGGCCTGGATCGTGGCGCTTTCAGCAACTTTTCTCGCGCAAGATTCTTCCGCCGGCAAGGACAGGCCGCTCGCGTTCAGGACAGCGATCGAACTGGCGCTGAAAAACAGCTCCATCACCGCGCTTGGCCAGGCGGATTTGCAGCGCGCGCAGGCCACCGTGCGGCAAACGCACGACGTGTTTCTCCCGCAAATGGTGCTGGGCTCGGGCCTGGGAGGATCGTATGGGTTTCCCCTCAGCCTGGAAGGCGCGGCGCCTTCAATCTTCAACGTGAACTTCCAGGGCGCCCTGATCAATGGCGCGCAGCGCAGTTTTGTGAAAGCCTCCAGGAGCGAAGCTGAGGCCACAGCCGCCCAGAACGCCGATCGCCGCAATGACGTGATGATGGAAACCGCTCTTGATTACGTGCAACTTGATTTGCTCGAGTCGTCTTTGACGATTCAGGGCGAGCAGCAATCAGCAGCCGCAAAGTTCCTCGATATCGTAAGCCAGCGGGTGCAGGCGGGGCTGGATAGCCAGGTTGACATCACGCGCGCCAAACTGGTGGGTGCCCGCACCAGGCTCGATATCGCGCAGACCCATGCCGCCGCCGATCAACTGCGGATGCGCCTGGCGCAACTGACCGGCCTGCCTGCAAGCGCCATCCTGACTTCCACGGAGACCATCCCTGAACTCCCGCCCGTGGAGCAGGACCAGGACCTGCCGGCTGAAGCGCTGAAAAACAATCCGGTGGTGAAGGTAGCAGAGGCTGCGGCCCAGGCCAAGGAGTTCCGCGCGCAGGCGGAGCACAGACAGCTTTACCCTGCTGTCGACTATGTGGGGCAATACGCGGTGTTGGCGCGCTTCAACAATTATGACCAGTTCTTCCAGAAGTTTCAGCGCCACAACTTGACCGCCGGCGTGGCCATCCGGTTTCCCTTTTTCAATCCGGTGCAGCGCGCCGCGGCCGATGCGGCCAAAGCAGATGCCGTGAAATCGCGCAAGGAAGCTCAGGGAGTCAAGGAACAAGTGAGCGAGGATACGCTCAAGCTGCAACGTTCGGTGCAGCAACTGGCGGCGGCGCGGGAAGTTGCGCAACTGGAACACCAGTTGGCGCAGGCGGATATCGACGCGGCGCACGCAAAGATTGAGAGCGGAGGTGCCAGCATCAAGGATGAAGAGAATGCGCGCGTGGCGGAGCACCAGCGGTACACCGCGTATCTGAATTCAAGTTTCGAGCTGGATCGCTCGCAGATCCAGTTGTTGCGCCAGATCGGCCAGCTGGAAGCATGGGCACTGGGTCCGCCAAAACGGTAGGTTTCATGCATCCGGCGGCGTGGGTCTTGCGATCAGCTACGGCGCCATCACGCCTGAGTTCTGCAACGCCAGCAAAATCAGAATAGTGCCGATGAACAGCCCCGACAGCGCCAGTGAGATGGCTCCAGCGATAAATACAGGAACCAGCGGATGAGGGTCCGCGGGCTCATTCTCCATGGCAGGCGGGCTGACCCGGGCTGCTGCCGTGACCGGCTTCTCTACGATTCTTTCCAGTACCGCGGTGCTCATACATGCCTCCGATGAGAGGCAAATCTAGCTGGAGTGTGACCACGGATTCCGTGATGGCGGTCACACAGCCTGTGTGACCTGAATTAGCGCTTTACCGCAACGGTCTCGCCCGCAAGAGACGCTCCGGCTTCAAGCGCCAGAAAACGCACACGCCCGCTGGAGACTGTGCGTCCCTGGCCATCGGTTACCGCTGCTTCCCAGACCTGGGTACGCCGGCCGCGAGTGAGAGGACGCGCGGCAACGCGCAGCTTCCCTTCCCTGACGGCATTGAGAAACGATGTGTGGTTTTCCAGGCCGACCACGGATTGCCCGCGCGGCAAAGCTGCCAGCGCCGCGCCCACTGACGTCACTGCTTCGATCAGCCCCGAGTGGACCCCGCCGTGAACGATTCCATAAGGCTGGCGGTGCACGGGGCCGACCTCCAGTTCGGCCACAACTTCGTCGGCGGTGGCGCGAACGAAGTGAATTCCCATGGCCGAGTTCCAGCCGCTGTTTGTACCGTTAAGCGCAGCAGCAAAATTTCCATCCGGCGTGGCAATGAGGTCGGGTCTGGGGGTCATAGAGGTGCATTCTAAGTGGGTTGGCCGCCAAACGGATAGTCTTTGCAAGAAGTCCGTGGCTCGGTCCGCCACCAGCAAGGGATGTTCATTTTCGAACAGACTGATGCGCTTTCGAACAGCGGTCTGTCAAAGATTTGGTGTAACGGCCGCTTCAAACCCAGTGTATTCAGTAGATTGCACTGATGAGCTCAGGGTATCGCACGTGCAAAGTTATGGCGGGCAAACGTTCTCAAGAATGAATCGCGAGGTCTTTAGTAAGCCTCTTGTTGACAAGGATGACCAATGCAAACTCTCCTACAGGACCTTCGTTATGGCTTCAGGATGCTGCGCAAGGCACCTGGATTTACGCTGGTGGCAATTGTGACCCTGGCCCTGGGCATGGGCGCAAACACTCTGGTGTTCAGCATTCTGGATGCCCTCTATCTGCGGACGGCTCCGGTACGAAAGCCGAACGAACTGGTCATGTCAGTGGGATCGCATCGCGGCGTTTCGCTGCCGGAATTTGAGTATTACCGCGATCACAACCATTCTTTTTCCGCACTGGCTGCTGAATACGATACCGCGCACGTTTACCTGCAAGACACCGATGATTCAAAGATCGTATTGAGCGCGATTGTTTCCTCCAACTATTTTGATCTGCTGGGCGTGAGGCCATTTCTCGGCCGGTTTTTTGTGCCCGCCGATGACCAGACGCCTGGACTTCAGGTCACGATTCTCAGTTACGGCCTGTGGCAGAACAAGTTTGGCGGCGATCGCGAACTGGTGGGCAAGTCGATCAAGCTGAATGGAGTCTCCGCCACCGTGATAGGCGTGGCCCCGCCTGAATTTCATCGTCTCTTTTCCGGGACTGATGACGACCTGTGGATGCCCAGCGGGGCGGCCGCGGTCGCGGTGCCGCATTGCAATCCGCCGGGTTACAAATGCGGGTTCTTTGCCGGCGTCATCGGCCGGCTGAGGCCGGATGTGGATGCAAGCAGCGCACAGGCGGAATTGAACGGCCTCAATCAGCAGTGGGAATCGATTTATCCCGACCTGGAAAAGAGCGCCCACCGCTTGTTTCAGGCACGAGGAGTGGATCCAAGAAGCCGTCGGGCGTTCAATAACCTGCCTTCTGTTCTCATCGCCACGGTTGCCGTGCTGCTGCTGATTGCATGCGCCAACCTTTCCGGGCTGTTGCTGGCGCGAGGGATGGCGCGAGGCCGTGAAATCGCCATCCGCCTGGCGCTGGGCGCGGGCCGGGGCAGAATCGTTCGCCAGCTTCTGACCGAATCCGCGATTCTCGCATTTCTGGGGTCAGCCGCGGGCGCGCTCTTCCTGATGTGGGGCTCCAGATGGCTGGCAAATTTTCCCTTCGCTCCCACCGAAGGGTTCAGGGATTTCTACAACATCGGATTTGACGCGCGTGTTTTGGCGGCAACAATGACGCTGTCTGTGGTTACGGTATTTGTCTTTGGCCTGATGCCGGCATTGCGTTCGTCCAAACCTTCGCCCAGCGAGGCCATGAAACAGACTGGAACATCAACCGCTGACGCCTCGTGGTCCAGAGCCCTGCTGGTCGGCGGACAGGTGGCGCTGGCGTTGGTCCTTTCTGCGGGCGCGGTGCTGATGGTCCGCAGCCTGGACCACGTTCTGATGGGCCCCGGGTTCGATCCACGCCACATCGCCATCGTCCGGGTCAGTCCATATCGTCTGGGATATTCGCCGGAGAAATCGGCTGCGATTCAAACCGAAGCAATCCGCAGGCTGGCGAATCTACCCGGCGTTGAAGCCGTGGCTTTTGGCCAGCTCATGCCGTGGTGGGAAAGCTGGGAAGAAACTGTGGCTCTTCCCGGAGAGGAACAAGCAGCTCCGGACAGGATGTTGCACGTTCACTTCAACAGCATCGCTCCAAATTATTTGCGAACGCTCAACATCCCGTTGCTGCGCGGGCGTGAATTCACAGACCTTGACCGCAAGGGATCGCCGGACGTCGTGGTAGTAAATCAGAGCCTGGCGTCCCGGATTTGGCCGGCGCAGGAGGCGGTCGGGCAGACGCTGGTGATTGGCGGCACGCGGTGCACCGTGGTTGGCGTTGCCCAGGACGCGCAGTTCTCTCCATCAACGGACAGTTCGCACATGTTTTTCTACATGCCGTACTGGCAGATCCAGAACAATGGCGATTCGCGGTTTCTGGTGCGCACCTCCTCCGATCCGGCGAGGATGCTGCACGAGATCAAGAAAACCATCAGCAACATCGATTCCAATGTCCCGATTGGCGAGGACGCGACCATGACAGAGGCGCTGCTCAATGACTTTGGCCCACTGCGCCTTACGCGTGTGATCCTTGTGTTTGCCGGCATCTCGGCAGTGATTTTGAGCGCGGTGGGACTTTACAGCGTGCTGGCTTTCGTGGTGGCGCGGCGCACTCGCGAGATCGGCATTCGCCTGGCTCTGGGCGCCACGCGGCGGCACGTGATGGGCATGTTTCTTCAGCAGGGTGTCAGGCTCGCGCTGGCCGGGGGCGTCGCCGGCGGTGTAGTTGCCATTCTGGCTTTGCGTCTCCTGGCCCGGTCGCTGTATGGCATATCGGCAACCGACCCTCTGACTTTGCTTGGTGTCTGGTTGCTCCTGGCTGCGGTATGTCTGCTGGCCAGCTATTTCCCGGCCCGACGCGCGGCCAAAGTCGATCCCATGGTGGCCCTGCGCTGCGAATAATCTTTTTCCGAAATCCCGGAAATGCATTTAGGCGCGAACCAGCAGAACGCAAATCTTCCCCGAAAGAGGCGGCCTGGCTTGATATTAGGATTTCTCTTCGGTCTCTTGGCGCGCGCGCTTGTACTTGACCGAAATCAATCCCCCGGAAAACGTTTTGTTTTCCAGCAGCTCAAAGTCGCGTTGAGGGAATCCGCTGGGAAAAAGCGGCAGGCCTTCACCCAGCAGCACCGGCACAATGCCGATATGCATTTCATCCACCAGGTCGGCTTGCAGAAAATCCCGCGCCACCTCACCCCCGCCCATCAGCCACACGTCCTTGCCTTTGTTCTGGCGGATCGACTCCACCAGAGCGTCAGGGGTTTCATTGGTGAAGATCCTGCCATCGCGCTGGCCCGCAGGGAGAGTCCGGGAAAGGATATAGGTTGTCAGCTTGGAGGTAAAAGGGTCTTCTCCCTGCGCTTTAACGACTTCATAGGTCTTGCGTCCCATGATGGCCGTATCAATGGACTCGAAGAAGTCCGCCATGGAGAAATCACTGGGCACAGAGAGAAAATCAAACGCGCCATCAGGTCTGGCTATGTAACCGTCAATGCTGATGCCGAGAGCAAGAACGATTTTGCGCATGAACAGAGATTGTAGTACCAGGAGGTGCCACGGGCCACCGGCGACGGGTGGCGCGCCGCCATGCACAAAAAATCAGCAGTTCGGGCCGGCAACTCCGGCCTGGAGTTCACGGCCGCAGATCTGCTCGGCAGCTCTGCTCGGCAGCTCTGGTTATGCAGCTCTGCATCTGCAACTCGCGGTTGAGGCGCAGCATCTCTTTTTACGAAGGCTACCAGGAAGGCTACCACTATGAAACGCACATTTCTTTTTGCCACACTGCTTGCGCTGCTGACGGGAGTCAGCGCCAGCGCACAACAAAATCTGCCCTCGGGCACCGAGATCAAAGTAAGAACCGACACCGCCATTCCGGCGAAGCCGGCAGCCGACGCCCGCTACAGCGCCAGCGTCAGCGACGACGTGAAAGACGCGTCCGGCAATGTGATCATCCCACGCGGTTCGCGCGCGCGGCTCGTCGCCGTGCCATCGAATGACGGCAAGGATACCAATCTTGATCTCCGTTCCGTCACCGTGAACGGCACACCATACTTGATCCAGGCCGCTGGATCAGGCAGCAGCACGCCCGGCGGACTGGGCGCAAACAAGCGCACGGGGATGTACGTTGGCGGCGGCGCGGCGGTTGGAGCACTGCTCGGAGCACTGATGGGCGGCGGCAAGGGCGCAGCCATCGGAGCGGTCCTGGGCGGCGGCGCCGGCGCAGGCACCCAGGTGCTGACCGGCAAGAAACAGGACCTGCCGGCGGAAACCCAGCTGAGTTACAAACTCGCAACCAACGCGACCATGACGCCGATCGCGCCCAGAAACAACAATTCGGGCACATCGAACCCGCAAAAGTAAATCTCGCAAGATTCGCTTTAGCCCGGCGCGCCAGCGCCGGGTTTTGTTTTGCAACCGAAAGGTGTCGGTGGAAGAGCGAATGCTCGCATGTTTCAGGCTGTAAAAATGCGCCTTTGGCATATATTCGCTCTTTTCTTCGATTTCTCGCTCTTCCCCCACCCGCTGCACGCGCCTTGCATCTAACTAACTACGAGCAACGACAACGAACTGGCGACACAGGGCAGGCACAAAGCAATCCGCTGGCCCGGAAGGATGGGAAATAATGAAAATTCATAAGGGTATGCGTGTTTTAAGTTCCATGGTTTTGATGGGCGCCCTGGCTGCTCCGCTTTCGCTCATGGCTCAGGATC
>DASTPO010000040.1:0-3845 GCA_035762225.1 Candidatus Angelobacter sp. | reverse complement strand
AGAGCGCGGCAAATCGATCGCGATTTCCGATGCATGGGGCGCGCATAGTTCGCGAGTTGAATCACTCTTGCGGGCACAAAAAAGAAGGGCGGCGCATTGTATGCACCGCCCTTGCAATTGTTTTATGCGGGGTATCGCTCTAGTCGTCGCCGAAAGCCGCCGCGGAGAATTGCTCCAGCGGAACCTTGGCGGGCTTGATTTTGACGGCTTCTTTCAGCTTGGGGGCCTTTACGTCCCAAATCAGGCCCATGGCGCGCAGCGCGCAGATGCCGTACCAGTTGAAATCGACCTCATACCACGCAAGCCCGTGGCGGGCCGCCTGCGGATGTGCGTGGTGGTTGTTGTGCCAGCCCTCGCCAAATGTGAGGATTGCCACCCAGAAGCTGTTCTTGGAAGTGTCGCCGGTGATGAAGCGCTGCCTGCCCCACATGTGAGTGGCGGAATTCACGAGCCACGTGGAATGCAAGCCGACCACCGTGCGCAGGAAGATACCCCACATCATCACGGACCAGCCACCCACAGCCAGCAGGACGACGCCAAGGACCGTGATCGGTACCCAGTGCCATTTGCTGATGAAGGTATGGAATTTGTCTTTGCGAAGATCGGGAATGTAGGGAAGCAGCGCCGCGGAGTGATTGTGCAGAGTGCGCCCGGTCATGATCCAGCCCATGTGGGCCCAGAAACCGCCATCACGCGGAGAGTGGGGATCGCCTTCAACATCAGTGTTCTGGTGATGGACGCGATGCGTGGCCACCCAGAAAAACGGGCCGCCTTCCAGGGCCAGGGTTGCGCACAGGGTAAGGAAATACTCCACCCATTTGTAGGTCTTGAAGCCGCGATGTGTGAGCAGCCGGTGGTACGCCATGCCGATTCCCAGGCTGCCGGCAACCCACCACAACAACAACGAAACAAAAAACGCCTTCCAGGTAAACATGAACAGCGCAACGATCGCACCGATGTGAAACATGGTCATGAAAAAAGTTGTGAGCTTGCCGATCGGCTCACGGAACGTGCGGTCATGCTTGAAAAAATTCAATGGTTGCTCCCTTGGTGATTCGAACTGCTTCACTAGCTTGGATTCCAGCCTAGCAGTCCCGGTGCCGACCGATTGTAATAGTTGTGTAATCGCTGAGGCAGAAGGCCAATGCCCAAGGAAATTGGCAGGAAGACTTAAAGTTCTAAAGCTGAATTCCGGGGATGGTCAGAAAGTCTTAACCAGGCCGGCTGAGCTGCACACGGACGGATATCTTACCGCGCTAGGACAAAACCCTTAGGACAAAGACGTGGACGCGCTGCCGGCCAACTCACGCATCGCGTCCAGCACGTAGCTCTGGGCTGGCGAACCCGGGGCCAGCGATTCAAGGGGCAATGTGGCGGAGAAGTGGGGTGAGCGGCGCTGGAAGCTGACGTTAAGGAACTCGCGGCTTTCAGGCTTGGAAAGCGAAGCCATGGCAGCAGTGATCTCGGCTTGCTGGGTTTTTTGCGTGGTGATCACCAGAGCCGGCAGATGCTCAAATCGCCATCCGGGACGGTTTACAGGTGTTCTGCGGCTGCTGCGGGCAAACCAGCGGAAATTGTTGAGGTGAAGAGAGAACGCCGGCGGGCAATCAAGATCGGCCTGAAAGGTCAGTGTCTCGCGCTTTTTCTTCAGCTTGTTGAGCAGCCACTGCACCGGCGTGGCATACGACTCCACTTCCACCAGCACCCATGCGCGTTGGAAGACGCCGGAGCTCAGTCGCAAGGGAACGCGGAATTTGGAAGCATCTATCCAGGAGATGCCGACGACCTGGCCGCGCCCAGCCAGCGACGATTGAATCCAGCGCAGCACCTGCCGGGCTTTGCGCTGCTTGAAACGCAGAGAGACCGAATACCAGACCGCGCAAAGCGCAGCGAGTGAGATCAAGATAATTGCCAGGAGAGCCATCCGGGGTAATAAGATGCCGCCTGATGGCCGCTCAGATGTCACGGTGGGAACGCGCAGAGTGCGTTTTTTGAGGGAAATTCCAGCTCTGCTCCTCGTCCATCGCAGTCGATGAATCTATAGCCCGCGATAGATCCCGCCATCTACAAGAATGGTCTGGCCGGTGATGTAGGAAGCCCGTTCCGAAGCCAGCCAAACGATAACGTCTGCAATTTCTTTAGGATCGCCCAGCCGCTTGACCGGTGTTTCAGCCGCCCATGAATCGCAGACCTGCTGGGGCGACGTGCCGCCGGCCAGGGCGCGCACCTGCGCCAGCTCCTGAAGCCGCTCGGTAGCCGTATATCCTGGCGCCACGTTGTTGACGAGGATGCCGTCTTTGCCAAACTCATTGGAAAGGCTCTTCACCAGCCCCACCACTGCTGCGCGCACGGAGTTTGAGAGCACCAGGTCCTGGATTGGCTGTTTGACGGAGATGGAAGTGATGGTGATGAACCGACCCCAGCGGTGCCGCTGCATATAAGGAATTGTCGCCTTGGCCAGGTGCACGGTACTCATCAGGTTGAGCCCGACAGCCTTCTGCCATTCGTCGGCTGCCAGGGAGAGGAAATTTTTTGCGGGTGGGCCGCCGGCGTTGGCGATACACACGTCGATACGGCCAAACCGCTTTGCCACCTGCTCAGTAAAGCGCTGGACTGCGTTGCCGTCGGTGACGTCCAGAGCTTCGGCGTAAACTTCTGCCCCGGTCTGGCGCCGGAGCTTGTCTGTGGCTTCGGCGAGAGTTTTTTCCGTGCGAGCGCACATCGCAACCTGTGCGCCTTCGCGGGCAAATGCTTCCGCGGTCGCCAGTCCGATCCCCTGGCTGGATGCGGCAACGATCACGCCGCGGCCTTTCAGTCCCAGATCCATTTTTTCTCTCCTCAGTCTCGGCCATCAGCCGGGCCGCGTCGATGATAGAGACGCTCGATCGGCGTGAGTTGATTTTCCTGTCGTATCTGTTCCGCAACCACTTTGTCGCCACTTTTATACACTTTGTAAGCTCTCGGGTAGCTCTTGGAAGCAATGACTCTGTAGAACCGTCCGTCGACGAACTCTATCGCGCAATTATTCTCAATGGCGATTCCGACGCCCCCGGCCTTTCGAATCATGTCCCTGAAGTGTTTTCTGCGTGGGACGCCAATGGTCCTGCTGTTGTAGTGGGGGCAGTGTATGCCCTTAATGAGGCCAAGACCTTTCACCTTGATGTAGTTCCACTTTCGCGGGTTATAAAAAGACATCGAATCGGAATGTCCCGACCCAAACCAACAGATCGCACCCGCACTGATGCCGGAGAGCACAATTCCTTTCGCATAGGCCGCTTTGAGAAGTTTATCGACTCCGAAACGCCGCCAAACGCGCATCATGTGCAAGGTGTTGCCGCCGCCAACATAGACAATGTCCGCCGATAAGATCTTCTTCCGGATCTGCTCCCGTGAAAGATTCCCCGCCATGAGGAAGAGAACATCGGTCTTGCATTTCAGGAATCCACCGAAATATTCCTGGACATGCCTCCAATATCTTTCGGAATCCGAACTCGCGGTGGGAACAAAAAGAAGCTTTGGGTTCTTCCTGCCCGATAGGCGGATAATTTCACGATCAATTGCAGCCGTCCCCCTGGTTCTTATCTCTCCGCCGCCAATCGCAATAATCGCTCTTGGCATCGGTCTAGCCTTTTTGGGCCGGCATTTGTCCGATCACGACCTGGGCGGGCGCTCCCGCCTTCACGCCGGCTTTTTCAAAGCAGGCTTTGATGCGGCGACGCAGCTCGCGGGCCACATTGTATTGCTTTCCCGGCCGCACCTTCACCAGCATCAGGTAATCCACTTCATTGCCGCGAACCCTCTCAATGCCGGGAACCTGGGGTTCGGCGACGACATCGTCTTTGAAG
>DASTPO010000039.1:0-8536 GCA_035762225.1 Candidatus Angelobacter sp. | reverse complement strand
GCCCGTCATCTGCTTGAGCACGTCTTTGAGCGACGAATATATGCTTTTCAGCACTTCACGGATGTCTTCATCCGTGCGGAACACTGTGCCGAAGCTCATGGGAATGATGGTGTAATTTTTCATCACCGATTCAATCACGTGCTCATGCGCCAGGGCGTTGTCGCGCGTGGGATCAAAAATAAAGACTGGAGTGCGGCTCACCACGGCGCCGATATCGCCGTAATGGACCGTGTACACCTCTTCACTCACGCCGCCGATGCTGCTGCGGCCAAAACCCACGGGCGCGCGCGACTCGATCACGCCATAGACGTAGCGTCCTTCCTGCTGCTGGCCCCGTGTGGAGCTTTCAGCCTTCGCGGGGAAGGGCATGGGAACTGCCTCGAGCACGGCGGTCGCTGGTTCCGCTTTAACTGCCGCTTTGCGAACCGGGGCTGGTTTCTTTCCCGGCTTCTTGCTTGGACTCATTGTCTCTCCTCAGCATGTTGGAGGTTGTTGCCAAAAATTCTTCGATCTCAATGGGCTTGAACATGATGCCAATGCCCTGGTTGGCCGCTTCGTCGGCCGTCTCCTGGGTGGCATAGCCTGTCAGTAACGCAGCCGGCACTCCGACATCGCGCTTGCGCGCCGCTGCGATCACCTCAAACCCGGTATGCTGCTCTTCCAGCGAATAATCGCACAGCACCACGTCAAACGGTTTTTCCTCAATGGCGGCAATCGCCTTCACTGAGGTCCCGCAGGCCACAACTTCATATCCTTGCCGTTCAAGGATCAGGCGGTAGGTCAGAAGCACAGAGGCTTCGTCGTCCACCACCAGCACCCGGAATTTACCGTTCTCCGTCACAATTTTACGACCGGCAAATCAATCTTGAAAACCGTGCCCTTGCCTATCGCGCTCCTCACGGAAAGTTTGCCCGCGTGGTTCTGGATGATTCCTTTTACGATCCAAAGTCCCAGTCCGGTGCCTTTTTCGCCCTTGGTGGTGACAAAGGGTTCAAAGATGGAACGCAGCATCTCCCGGGGAATTCCTGTGCCGGTATCGGCAATCAGGATGCGTATCCAGCCGTGCAAATCGTCGTGGCCGGGAATGTGGCGCGTGCGGATTCGCAGCCGGCCGCCGTTGGGCATGGCGTCCCGGGCGTTGATCACCAGGTTCGAAAGCACCTGGCGGATCTGGTCCGCGGCAATCACGGCGTCGGGCAGGGTTTCCAGGTCGGTCAGCACTTCCACGTTGGTGCGCTGGAGCTGGCGGTTCAGCAGCAGCAGCGTATCTTCAATAATCGTGTTGACGCTTACCGGCTTGACCTGCTCGGTGTTGCGATACAAACCAAGCATCTGCCGCACGATCCTGGCCACGCGCTCGGTTTCCGACTTCAAAATGTTGTACACCGGCGCGGCGTTTTCCGGCACTGCTCCGGCCAGCAGGTAGATCGCGTTCTTGATGGCCTCCATGGGGTTATTCACCTCATGGGCAATGGTGGCGGCAAGCCGGCCGGTGGCGGCAAATTTCTCGATCTCCAGCATGCGCCGCTCCACCTTGAGCTGCTCCACCTTGCGCACGGCGGTGAGGTCGCGCAGCACGGTCACCGTATAGGCGACCTGGCCTTTTTCATCAAAAATCTTTCCTGAGCGCGCGTCATACTCGATTTCCTGCTTCAATGCGGGATTGTAGAGGCGCAAAGGCGCCGTCTCCCGCTCCGCGAAAGAGTAGGTGAAGCTGTCCACGTAAGTGCCGAAGGTGGTCTGGTTTTTGAAGTGAGAGGGATCGCGGGCCTGCTCCGCGTTGGGGCCAAATAGCTCCTGCGCCAGCGGGTCCACCAGTACGATTTTTGCCCGACTGTCGCACACCACAATAGGATCGCCTACGTTCTCAATGATCAGGTTCAGGCGGTCGCGGTCCTGCCGCACTACTTCCTCGGCGTCGCTCAACTTTTCATAGTTGACGCGCAGCTCCTGGTCGGCTCGGCGCAGGTCAGTGACGTCACGCATCACGGTTACGGTGCCCAGCTGGATGCCATCCGGCCCATAGGTCGGCGCTGACACCGCCTCAAACAACATCTCTTCGCCTTCAATGGCGTCCACCAGCGTGAGGTCGCGATGCGAATCGCTGCCGGAGACCAGCATGGAGGAAAGCGCCGCTGAAAACAGAAGGTTATTGAGTTCCACGGCCCGTACCAGGCCTTCAGTCATCTCGTCCGGGACCTTGAAGAACCTCTCCGCCGCTTTGTTCTGCATGATGACGCGGTGCTGCGTGTCCGTGAGAATGACGGGATCGGCCATGCTCTGCATGACCGTGCCCATCTGCGCGATCGTGATTTCCATGTCGCGCATGCGGTTGTAATAGTGTTCAACCTTGAAAAGCCGCGATAAATACCGATTTGCCAAGTCGATCAGGTCGCCCAGTTCGGCAACGCCCTGCTCGGTATAGGACTTAGGCAACTCCACCACCACCGCGGCAGCGTACGAACGCATTTCGCAGGTGGAACATACCTGGTCTTCCAGGCGAATACGCTTTTCGCGATGAAAATTCTGTACGGCCAGGCAGCTGGCCGTGCGAATGCGATCGGCTTCCCAGCACAGGTTTCGGTTGGAATAAAGAATGGGATGGATATAAAGAGGACGGTTGTGCAGGGTTGTCTTCGGCAGCACTTCAGGGCGCGCCTTGTGCAGCACCCCGATCAGCGGATGGTCTGACATCCACAGCGCGGTGGTGAACTGCTCCATTTGCGCGCGCGGCCATTTCAACGCCGCGGCCGGAGTGACTTCGCCGCTATCGAAGTTGACGTCCACCACCAGGGCGCGGGCATTGCCCAGGGCGATGATCTCCTCCAACAGCAACGGGAAGATTTCTTCCGACCGCTCAGCCTGAAGCAGGCGGAGAACCGCTGGACGGCGAGGCTGTGTCACCCGCCGACCATTAATTCGCTCGGACTGAAAACGAATTTCGGCCGTCGCCATGCGTGACCCCAAGGCCAGGTTCTACCTCCGCCGCCGAGGCGCACGCGGCCGCACCTTGATGTCCGTAGGTTCGCCTTCTTCACCTTCGGTATCACCTTCATCCAGGGTTGGCCTGGAGACCAGGCCGGTAAGGCCTACTGCGTCGGCGTACTTGAGATAGGTGTCAATGGATGCCACCACGACACGGGCCTCAACCGTGATCAAATCGATGCCGACCAGTGAAATTCGTACCCATGCATCAATGACGATTCCTTTGTCCAGTACCCGATCAAGAACGTCGATAAGACTTGAACCGCCGGATACACGTTCAACGGCCATCGAGGGCCTCCTTCATTAGAAATGGCGCTCTTACTTTGCCCGCTTCGCGCGGGTCGTTTGCTTGCTTCGCGCCGGCGCGCGCGACGCCGGTGGTGCTCCCGGCAACTGCGTGCGTGGCGCGGCGGTGACGGGAGCGGTCAAATTGGGATCGAATTTCCACCAGTTCAAGCCTATCTGCTCGGCCTTGTCCACACTGCACACGAGCAGCCGGATGCGGATCGTCAGCAACTCAACGTTCGCTAGAGACACCCGGATATCGCCTGCGATCACGAGCCCTTTATCAAGAACTCGGTCGAGAATATCCAGAAGATTGGCTGTTCCGGAAACAGTAGGAACTCTTTGCATAATATTCAGGAAAAATACAGAAGAGATCGACCAGAAACGGTAAAAATCCGCGCGACCCTATGTCCCGCATCCTAACTAGCCCCAGCCCAACTGTCAACTTTTGACGCTTTACTTCTCCGCATCGGCTTCCAATTGCGTCCGGAAGGGGGACGCCGACGCAGAATAGAAAGATGCGTCATACCGTGTTCCGGGTTGGCTGACAAAATTACATATCTGGTTGCGACTGATTGGCCCCTCAAAACCCACCACTGTCATGGCGAATCTGGGACTACTTGTCCAGCAGGTTCCCCAAAGGACCCAGTTCAAGGTTCAAATCTTCCGGCTTCAAACCGAATGCCGCGGTCAATTCGTTGACCTTGGCCTCAAGCTTCATCAACGCCTGGCCCATCTCCTCTATTTTCGCGTCGTCCAGCGAACCGCCTTCCATGCGCCGGATAGCCTGCCGTTCCAGCAGCCGGCGCAGCAATTCCACAAGGCTCAGCACAAGGCGCGCCAGGCCTTGCTCAATGTTTTCCGGAGAGCAATCGATGCGCTCGATTCCGCCTTCGCCCACGGCCTTGAGTTCACGGTTCATCTCCGATACGGCCGTGGCAATCTCCTCCGGAGTGATCTTCCTCACCCCGGTCACTTTGTGCTCTCCATTTGCGGGGCGCGAACGCCTTCACTCAGAAACTCTGACGCCGGCCAGGGGCCGCTGATCCTTCGCGACAGATGCTCCGGCACCGGCAAGCCACTCACCACCCGCCGAAACTCAACTTCATTCCCGCGGTTGACCAGCGCGAACACGCGGCTTCCATTCTTTGTCTCGCGCGTGCGGGCTTCATGGCTCAGTCCTCCCAGCGCATCGTGCACCGCATTCGCGTAGACCTGGGCTGAGCGCACCCATCCCGCTCTTCTGCGCAGGTACTCCGTGCCGGACGTGGTGGCCGGCTCCGCACGATCCGGTGAGGGATACAGCACGCATTCCATCTGGACAAAATCGTTCAGCCGTTTGAGGTCTTCCAGAAATGCCTGCGCATGCTCAGTAACAAATGCAACCAGGCTCGGTTCATCGGCAAATACTGAGAGCAGGCGGAATGGGACCACTGCTGTTTGCTGGAAAACCTGGCTGACCACCTGGTGGAACTCTACCGCGCGTTTTTGCAACTGGCTCGACTCGAAAGGCCATTCCACTTCCGACCAGAGCAGGCGCAGGCCGTCGCGATCCATCAGCCGCACCGGTTCGGAGTTCACGCCCGTTGCCGGCAATGAGATTTCTTTGCCGTCGCGAAAGCCGCAATACGCCAGCGCCCGGGTCACTTCAGGTTTCCCTTCACTCCCGCTGATTCCAGATTGCGCAACGCGGTCTCCACTGAGGTCAACACCACGTTCAGGCCCAGGTACACCAGGTCCACGCCGGCCAGCGAAATCACCACTGATCCGTGGATCACCACTCCAGCGTTCAGAACATGGTCCAGAATATCGAGCAGCGACACCTCGTCGGCGCCGCTCTCGTCCAGGATTACGGGTTCAAAATCAGTCGGCATCGGAAGAAAAAGAATAGGGCGGCCATGGCCCATTTACTTCGATGCGGCGGGAACCGTCCCACCGCTCCACAAATTCCTGTAAAGTCTTGTCCCATTGTTTGCGCCGGCTGCGTGGCACCAGGAAAGTCCCCTGCCACAACAGGTTTGGCTGGGTGCCGCTCACTTTGCCGCTGGGCGCGGAACCGGTAGCCACCTTTTCCAGCGCCGCCACCAGGCCCGGCAGTTCGGCGTCGCGTTCCGTAGGCCTCTTGATCTGGGCCGCCTTGCTTTGCAGATACTCTTTTCCTGAACGCGCCCCTGTCACCACCACGCGCGCGGTCTTTCTTTCGGAAAACACTTTCACGCCCCACTCGTCCGCGTCGGTCACCCGTTGAAACACCTTTTCCAGGCCGCTCTTCCGGCTCAGCACATTCTTCACCAGTGCCGGCTCGCCGGAAAAGATGGTGCCAAAGCGCGCTGGGACAATGGCCGTGCTGGCCGCCACTTCGCTTACCACTTGTTGATGGCGCACGCCGTGAAGAGCAAGCCATTCCAGGTTTTCCATGTTGCTCTCCACTGCCAGGGCAAAGCTCGCGTGGTCCACTTCAGATATCCAGCAGAGAAAGTCGCCGCAGGCCACGGTCTTTACCGGATTGATGCCATCGATGCCCGGGCTGGCAATCCTGGCTGTGGCGGGTTTCTTTCCCGCGGAGCGGGAAACGCCATAAAGATAAAGTCCGCGTTCCGCCGCTATTTCTCGCTTTGGATTTCCCATAACTCGCTGGTAAATTTCTTCAAGGCCGCCGCCCCCGCAATCTCCCCGGGAAACTCGCGCAGCAGGTAGGTGCGCAGCCTTCCATATTTCTTCCGCCACGATTGCAATGTTGCCATCTGCCATTGCTGGGCCCGTGAACAATGCTTGCAGCGGCCCCCTGGCTCCATCAGGACGCGGTTCACGAACATCGAATCCACTGCAATGCCCAGGCCGTCCATTGCCGAAAGCAGACGCTGGGTTTGCCGGTCAGGCACCGGCTCTGGCAGCATCACCACCCAGGCCCGGCTTTGTTTCGGATCGCGCATGATTTCCAGCAGCCGTCGCACGCGCTGGCCCAGCCCCGCCAGATCCACAGCCACATCCTGCGCGAGGGTAAGTGTACGGTGCGAGGCCAGGCTTTTCAACAACAGCCGTGACCATAACAGGATGCGCTCCGGCATGCGCAGCAGTTCCAGCGCGTGACCCGTTGGCGCCATATCGATGAAGACCTTGCCCGGCTTTGACTCCAGCAGGTCAAGGATGCGGAAGATGGCAAAGACCTCATCGACTCCCGGAGGCACCACGTCCATCAGCGCGGCGAAGACTTCCTTCTCAAACGTCAGGTCCACATGCAGCCCGCCCGACTCCATGCTGGTGGCCGAATTCAGCTTGCCCTTGATGCGTGCCGCCCAGTTGCGAAATTCGGATACAGAATCCATCTCCATCGCGCTGAAACCGTCGTCGTCCAGCGCCTTTACCGGTTCGTTGCCGATCTCCTTCTGGAAAACATCATCCAGGGAGGGCGCGGGATCGGTGGAACAAACAGTAACCGGAACATCCTGGTGCTGGGAACGCGTGTGGAAGGCCAGCGCGGCCGTGGTCGTGGTCTTTCCCACCCCGCCTTTGCCCACTGTAAAGCCCAGCCGGGTCTCTATTTGTGGCCACTTGGTCTTTGCGAATTTTGTCGCTGTCCTGGTGGATCGCGGTACGCTTGCTGAGAGTTTTGCAGCGCGTCCGTCGAATATTACGTCGCCAAATGTCCGTAAGACCTTGGCCCCCAGCAACGGGTTTCCCGGATCGGGCCCGATCAATCTGGGAATGCGAGGAAATTTTGTTTTGAGAAACTGCTCCGCATTTCCTGCCATCATGGCGCGGCGCCGGCAACGCGAACACTTTCCCGGCGCTGTAACCGCACGGTTGAGAACAATCCCTTCCACATGCATCTCCGGCGTTGACTCCCGCAGCGCCTCCAGGGACCGCACAGCTTCATTCAGGGAAAATGTTTCCGGCGTTGTAACCAGAAGGATCTCTGCTAGCCGGGAAGTGAACGCCGCCCTGACTTCCTTCACCATCGCCTGCCAGCGCTCAAGAAAAGCATGCGCGGGAGTGGTCACGCGTCCGCCGAACCGCCGCGCCAGCAAGGCATCCCGGCTTGAGGCTACGTCAAGAAAATCCAGAAAGCGCTGAAAATGCGCCGGCAGCTCAAACAGCCTGAGCGTGTGGCCGAACGGGGCGGTGTCCACAACAATGTGATCGTGTCTGCCGCTGTGCAGTAATTCCTGGATCGCCAGCAGCCCTGCCACCTCCGCCATGCCCGGCAAAGTTGTATCCAGTAGCGGGGCGATCTCTTCCCTGCTGAAAAATGTTCCATTCTCAACAATGTTGAGGATGCCTTCGCGGTTGTCTGACAGAAACTTGTCAAACTCGCGGGCGCTGTCAATCTGCCACAGGGAGAGCTTTCCGTTCACTCCCGCCACCTTGCGGGGAGTGGTACCGGTCTTGATTTCCAGCATGTCCGCCAGCGAGTGCGCCGGATCGGTGGAAAGCAGCAGAATGGACTGGCGTGGATTCTTGGCTGCCAGATGTAAAACCAGCGCGCAGGAAACCGTCGTCTTTCCTACCCCGCCCTTTCCCACGACAAACGTCAGCCTGGACACAAAACGATTGTAACCGTGCGGCCGCCACCGTAAGGCGCACGCAAAACGCTTTGCCTTATCTGGGGAACACCTGGTCAAGCGCCGCCGCGATCGCGCTCGCCGTGGTGTTGCATTCATCCGCGGTAAAAATAAAAGGCGGAGCCAGAAGAATATGATCGCCTTCCACCCCGTCAACGCAGCCCTGCGTGGGGTATGTGAGCACGCCGTGGTCCATCGCGGCCTGAAATATTTTTCCAGCGATGTTTTCCTCGCGAGAAAAAGGCGCCCCCGTAAGCTTGTCCTTTACAAATTCAACGGCAAGCAGCAAGCCGAGGCCACGCACGTCGCCTACATGGCGGTGTTCTTGCAACCGCGCGAGGGCGGCCAACATCTGGGCGCTGACCTGTGGCACGCGCGCAAACAACTGTTGCTCTTCCATTACGTCCAGCACGGCATTTCCCGCAGCCATCGCAACCGGATGGTTCTGATAAGTGAACCCATGCTGGAATGTGGCCGAGCCGCGGATAATGGCTTGCATGACGCGCGGGCCAACGATCACCGCGCCGAGCGGCGCATATCCGCTGGCGACGCCCTTGCCCACGGTGATCATGTCAGGCTCAACCTTCCAGTGATCGACGGCGAACGCCTTGCCGGTGCGTCCCATGCCGCACATCACTTCGTCGGCCACGAGCAGGATGTCGCGCTGTCGGCAAATCTCAGCCACACGCTGAACATAACCTTCC
>DASTPO010000038.1:0-2573 GCA_035762225.1 Candidatus Angelobacter sp. | reverse complement strand
CGTACGGGTTCCATATCATCCAGACCGAAGATAAAGAGGAGGCGCGGCTGCGTCCGCTGTCAGAAGTGAAGCCGGCCATTGAAGAAGCCATCAAGCAGGACGCGCTCGCCAAACTAGTCAACAAGACCGGGCCCGAAGCCGCGGATGCGGCGCAAAAACAAGGCCTGGAAAAAGCTGCCGCCAAGTATGGCGCCCAGGTTATACCGAGCAAGATGGTGGCCCGCACCGATTCGCTTCCCGGAATCGGCGCCCAGCCGGCCTTCATGGACAGCGTTTTTTCCACCCCCGACAAGGCCCCTCCGCAGGCAGCACGCATCCCGACGGGGCTGGTGATCTATGAAGTGACAAAAACCCAGCCGCCCCGCAGCCCGTCTTTCGAGGAAGTAAAAGACCGTGTGACGGCTGATTTCAAGAATGAGCGCGCCAACGATCAGCTTCGCCGCAAGACGCTAGAGATGTCGGACCGGGCCAAGGCCGAGCATGATCTCGCCAAAGCCGCAAAAGAGGCCGGCGCCACTCTCAAGACCAGCAACCTGGTGGGGCGTACCGACCAGGTCCCGGACATCGGAGCCATGGGCGGCCCTGCCAGCGCTGCGTTTAACATGAAGCCGGGCGAGATCAGCGGTCCGCTCAACCTGGGCCGCAGCCAGGGAGTGTTGCAGATCCTGGATCGGCAGGAGCCTTCACCCAGCGACCCGCAATTTGCCAAGGAAAGCGACCAGTTGCGCGAGCAACTTGCACAACAAAGACAGCAGCAGCGCTTGCAGCTGTTCATGAGCGAGCTGAACTCACGTCTGGAAAAAGAAGGCAAGGTCAAAAAGAACAAGAGCGAGATGGATAGTCTTACCAAAGCCCGCAGCTAAAAACTGCATCATAGGAAATATGCTGTCAGTGCGATCGGCCGGAATCCTGCTGCACCCAACCTCTCTGCCTTCCCGGGGTGGGATCGGCGATCTGGGGCCGGAAGCCTACGCCTTCGCGGATTTTCTTCATCGTTCACGCTTCGGGACGTGGCAGGTGCTGCCGCTCTCTCCGCCGGGTCTGGGCAATTCGCCGTATTCCGCGATTTCCGCCTTTGCCGCCAATCCGCTGATCATCAGCCTGGAGCGTCTGGCGGAGCGCAACTGGATTGACGCCGGCAAGCTCAGGAAATCTCCCGCGGCCGGTGACCGTGTCCATTTTGAAGAGGTCAAGGCCTACAAGATGCCGCTGCTGCGGCAGGCCGCGCAGACTTTTCTGGAGCGCGGCAACGGTGAACGGGGAAACTATGAGGCGTTCAAGCGCGATCATGCCTGGTGGCTGGAGGATTTTGTCCTCTTTGACGTGATGCGGCAGACGCATGGCGGCGCTCCGTGGAGCTCCTGGCCCAAAGAGCTGGCGCGCCGCGAGCCGGAAGGACTGCACAAGTTCGGCCTGGAGTACCAGCGCGAGCTGGAGGTGGAACGGGCCATCCAGTTCGCTTTCTTTGAGCAATGGCGCGCGCTGCGGCATTACTGCGCGCAACGCGCCATCCGGATCGTCGGCGACGTGGCCATCTTCGTGAATTATGACAGCGCCGACGTCTGGCGCAATCCCGACCTGTTCCATCTGGATCAAGACCTGCAACCCACGGTGGTTGCCGGTGTTCCGCCTGACGCGTTCAGTGAGACCGGACAGCGCTGGGGCAATCCTTTGTATCGCTGGGATGTCTGCCAGGCTACCGGCTATGACTGGTGGGTGCAGCGCATGGGCCGCGCGCTGGAGATCTGCGACATCGTGCGGCTGGACCATTTCCGCGGCTTTGAAAGTTATTGGGAAATTCCCGCGGGCGAGCCTACGGCGATCCACGGGAAATGGGTGAAAGGCCCGCAAGACGATCTGTTTGAAGTGCTGCGCGCGCGCCTGGGCGATCTGCCCTTCATTGCCGAAGACCTGGGCCTGATCACCGAGGAGGTACACGCGCTGCGCGAGCGGCTCGGGATGCCCGGCATGAAAGTGCTGCAATTCGGCTTTGGCGATCCCGGCGCGCATATCTACCTTCCGCAGAACTTTGAGCCAAACTGCGTGGTTTACACCGGCACCCATGACAATGACACCACGCCGGGCTGGTGGGAAAATACCGCCAGCGCTGAAGAAAAGCGTTACGCCGCAACTTTCCTGGGCGAACCCCGAGACGGCATGCACTGGGCGTTCATCCGCGCGGCGCTCAGTTCGGTGGCCCGCCTTGCCATTGTTCCGCTGCAGGACGTGCTGGGACTGAGCAGCGAGTCGCGTATGAATACGCCGTCACTCAGCGATGGAAACTGGGGCTGGCGCTTCCGCGCGGGAGCGCTTACCGAGCCGCTGGAAAAAAAGCTCTCCGCCCTGGCCGGTGTCTGCGATCGCGCGCCAAAACGCTCAACCGCCAATCAGCAGAGCGACCGGGAAATGCGCGAAGAGTTCGTCGCATAACAGAGAGCGATTGGCGCGTACCCTGATTTTTTCTCCGGTAAAGACATTCTCCAGAAATTCCGCGGTGCGCGGCGGCACGGGAAGCTCGGTTCCATTCCACAACGCGCCGAGCGGGGCACGCAGAGAGCCTCCGGCAAGCGTGT
>DASTPO010000037.1:0-5545 GCA_035762225.1 Candidatus Angelobacter sp. | reverse complement strand
CCGAGCAGCGGGAGCATCGAGGAAAAATCTCATCCTTGAACAGCGCCGCCTTCTCTGCAAGATGATGGGCCGAATGCTGGACGGCGTAGATCCCACTGGCCAAGACCACGTCACCGGTCTCGAATTCAACCCGCTTGATTTTCAAAAGGGAATCTCGCTTTGGGCCGTCCATATAGAGAGTAGCGTGAACAATCGTCAGGCGGAAGATTCAGCTTGTGGATATAAGAAACATTTTAGGAAGTCTCCCATTGAGCCGATCCGATTGCGATCGGACGGAAACAATCCCGTCTGGGGCGACGCCACTTCATGCAGAAAAGGGTGTGAATTCCTGAGGCTTTTTTGCCTTCTCCGTCTGACTTGTGGCTCTTTGCCCGGGATGATTCCCAACCGCGGCGGATGACCTTGGCGGAAGATCAGGAAACTGTGGCTCAAAGCTTGTTCGGGCTGGTGTTCAACAGAAACCGAAGGCACGCCGATACATGTATGGAAGTGCTTGAAAACAAGTAGTTATTGTTGACTGAATGAATGTTCATTCATTATACTGAGCACGTTGTTTAGGCAGTCGCGGCCGTGGAGTTGCTTGTGAAATTTTTGGGTTGCACGAGGTCGATCTTTAACGGCTTGATGTTGCATGATTGCGAACCGAATCGCCGTGTCCAGGGAACACGGCTTGGGGAATGGAAACTGTTATGATTCTGAACGTCTCTAGAATCGTCTACTCACCGATACCACCCCAATCCAGGAGATGCTCCAGATGAGTAACGTTGCCGTCCCCGCCGCACCGCAAGCACGCAGTTCAAATGGGCCAAACCCGCAGTCGGACCGCCAGGCCCAGAAGACCGGCCATCAGCGCATCAGCAAAGTTGCCGTGCTGGGCGCTGGGACCATGGGCGCGCGCATTGCCGCCCACTTTGCCAATGCCGGGGTGCCGTGCGTGCTGCTGGATATCGTTGCTCCCGACGCAGCGCAAGGCACCGACAAGAGTGCGCGGAGGAAGATTGTGGCGGGCGGTCTGGATGCCGCGGTCAAGTCCAAGCCCGCGGCGTTTTTTGAAAAAGGGCTGGAACGGCTGGTCACCATTGGAACGTTTGACGACGACCTGAAGCTGCTGGCCGACGCCGACTGGATCATCGAGGCCGTAGCGGAAAATCTTGAGATCAAGAGGGGCCTGCTTAAGAAAGTTGAGGCCGTGCGCAAGCCCGGCAGCATCATCACCACCAACACCAGCGGGCTGCCTGTGGCCAGCATCGCCCAGGGTTTCAGTGACGATTTCCGCCGCAACTGGTTCGGCACTCACTTTTTCAATCCGCCACGCTACATGCGGCTGCTGGAAATCATTCCCACTCCGGAGAGCGATCCCGCCGCCATTCAGACTGTTGCGCATTTTTGCGACGTCCGCATGGGCAAGGGAATTGTCACGGCGAAAGACACGCCGAACTTTATCGCCAACCGCATTGGCACCTTTGCCGGCCTGAACGTGTTTAACGTGATGCAGAAGATGGACCTGACTGTTGAGGAGGTAGACGCGCTGACCTCCAGCGGCGGCTGGACCAAAGCCGCAACGTTCCGCACCATCGATCTGGTGGGGCTTGACGTGCTCAACAGCGTGGTGACCAACTTCAGCAAGAATGTGCAGGACGAGCGCTCTGACCTGAAACTGCCGGATTTCTTCAGGCAGATGCTGGAGAAGAAGCTGCTGGGCGACAAGGTGAAATCAGGCTTCTATAAGAAGATCAAGGGCCCGCAGGGTGAAGAGCGGCTGGCCATCGACTGGAAGACGCTTGAATATCACGTGGCGCAGAGGCCCAAGTTTCCCGCACTGGAGATGGCGAAAAACATTGAAGACATGGGCGAGCGGCTGCGCACGGTGCTATCGGGCGATACCCGCGACAAAGCGACGCAGTTTATCTGGACCACGCTCTCAGATTTGTGGACGTACTCCGCCAATCGCATTCCCGAAATTGCCGACACAGTTGTAGAAATCGATCAGGCCATGCGCATGGGCTTCAACTGGGAGGTTGGGCCATTCGAGGTCTGGGACCTGGCCGGCGTGGAACAGACGGTCGCACGCATGAAGAAAGAAGGCAAGCCGGTGGCTGCGAACGTGGAGAAGCTGCTTAGCGCCGGAGCGAAGGCCTGGTACAAAGATGATCCGTCCTCGCCTTCGGGCCGCGCGTACTTCGATCTGCGCACCGGACAGTACAAGCCGGTGGAGGTGGCCCAGGGAGTGTGGTCAGTCTCAACGGCCAAGAAGTCCCACGGCGTTGTGAAGAAAAATGCCGGGGCTTCGCTCATCGACCTGGGCGATGGGGTGGGCTGCATTGAATTTCATTCCAAGATGAACGCTCTTGGCGGCGACATTGTGCAGATGGTCGCGCAATCACTCAAGACAGGCGGCATTGGCGACCAGTTTGAGGCCTTTGTCATCACGGGCGACTCGGCGAATTTTTCCGTCGGCGCCAACCTGATGATGCTGATGCTGGCGGTGCAGGAAGAAGAGTGGGACGAAGTTGACATGGCCATCAAGCAGTTCCAGGGCATGACGCAGGCCATCAAGTTCTGCTCGCGGCCGGTGGTCACGGCATCTTTCGGCATGACGCTGGGCGGCGGCTGCGAGATCAACCTCCATTCTGCGGCCCGGCAGCCACATGCTGAGTTATATATGGGGCTGGTTGAGGTCGGTGTTGGCCTGCTGCCCGGTGGGGGAGGCTGCAAAGAGATGCTGCTGCGCGCGCTGGACAACGCCAAAGCCGTTCGGCCTGATGGCCGCGGCGAGTCAGTGGAAGTGATGGAAGGCATGAAACGGATCTTTGAGACCATCGCCATGGCCAAGGTTTCCACCTCCGCGTATGAGGCGCGAGGTTTGGGTTTCCTCTCTGAGGGCGACCTGATTTCCATGAATCGTGAGCGCATCCTGGCGGATGCGAAGGACCGTGCTCTGGAGCTGGCGCGATCGGGATACAAGGCCCCAGTCCCCCGTACCGACATCCCCGCGCCGGGTGAAAACGTGCTTGCGACGTTGCGCCTGGGAATCCATCTAATGAAGCAGGCGGAATACATCAGTGACCACGATGTGAAGGTGGCGACCAAAGTCGCGGAGGTGATCAGCGGCGGCAACGTGACGCCGGGAACGCCGGTGAGCGAGCAGTACATCCTTGATCTGGAGCGCGAAGGATTCAAGTCACTCTGCGGGGAGAAGAAGACGCAGGAACGGATTCAGTTCACGTTGAAGTCGGGAAAGCCGCTGAGGAACTAGTGAAAAAACGCGGCTGGTGGATATTGGGAGTCGTCGTCCTGGTGGGCGTGTGGCTGATGGTGGTCGGCTACGAGTTCCTGGAAAAAGAGAATGCTCTGTTTCAGCAACGGGTCAAGGTGGCCAAGGACGAAATGCGCCGGTGCGAGGCGCGGAACTTGAAGTATCGGACCTATGACCAATTCCGCACCAGCGTGCGCTTGCCTTACACGTCAGACCTCTCTCTGGAGCGATGGATGCGGCAATACGACACGTTGCGCGCGGGGATGAGCGAAGCGGAAGTCGAGATCATCATGGGCGCGCCGGATTTCGCGCGGTGCAGCGTGAGCAAGCTGGGCGACAAGTTTGAAGGGTCGGAATGGCGTTACGAAGCTGCGATCGCGCAGGATGTGGCTAATGACAGCCAGAACAGCGGCATGCAGATCATGTTCGGGCCGGACGGAAGGGTGAAGGACAAGAACGCGATGAATATGCAGCCCAAGCCGAGTCCGACACCGACGCCTGTGGCGACGGCAACGCCGTCACCGAGTGGAACACCGTCACCGGTTGCAACGCCGATGCCTAACGTGACGCCACAGCCAACGCCGAGCCAGAATGCAACACCGGCAGCGACGCCGAGTGCGTCGCCAGCGGCCGTGCCGTCGGCGACAGCAACACCGAGCCCTTCAGCGAAAATGTAATGGTCAAGGGCGAGATGATATTCGCAAATCAAAAGGTTCGACTTGAAAGTAAGAGATTTGATTAAGAAAATTGAAGATGATGGCTGGAGACTGGCGCGTACGCGAGGAAGCCATCGGCAATTTCATCATCAGATTAAGTCCGGAACGGTGACGATTGCCGGCCATCCTGCTGCGGATATTCCGCCGGGAACATTGAATAGCATTTTGAAACAGGCGGGGCTCAAATGAAATATCTGGTTATTTACGAAAAGTCCTCCACTGGATGGGGGGCGTACGTTCCCGACTTGCCAGGGCTAGGCGTCGCCGGGACAACGCTCGACGAGGTAAAGCTGTTAATTCGTGAAGCCATGGATTTTCATCTGGAAGGCATGAGGCAACATGGGGATCCAATTCCCGAACCTAGTGCGGTAACGGAGTATGTCTCGGTGAATGGATGAGCCCTTTGGCGCGGGCGAAGGCGCCTGCGCTCCACAATTTTTTAGAGAGAGCCAAAAGCTAAAGGCCAAGAGCCAATAGCTAGAAGCCAGGAGTTGTTTTTTATGCGTGAAGTCGTTATAGCAAGTTCAGTTCGTACCGCCGTTGGAAAATCCGGTAAAGGCACTCTGCGAGCCACGCGTCCGGACGATCTGGCCGCTGTGGCCATCAAAGGCGCGCTGGACCGCATCCCCCAACTCGAGAAGAAAGAAATTGAAGATGTAATCATCGGCTGCGCCACTCCGGAAGCCGAGCAGGGCATGAACGTGGCCCGCATTGCGTCATTGCGCGCGGGCTTGCCGGTGGAAGTGTCCGCCATGACGATCAATCGTTTTTGCTCGTCGGGATTGCAGGCCATCTCGCTGGCGGTGGATTCCGTTGCGGCGGGCCGCGCGGAAGTGGCTATCGGTGGGGGCACCGAGTCCATGAGCATGATCCCGATGGGAGGGAACAAAGTTTCCATTAACCCGTGGCTGGTCGATCACTACCCGGACAGCTATCTCTCCATGGGACTGACAGCGGAGCGGCTGGCCAAGAGGTTTGGCATCTCGCGAGTGCAGGCCGACGAATTTTCCCTGAACAGCCATAAGAAGGCCATTGCGGCAATCCAGGCGGGCAGGTTTGAGGATGAGATTGTCCCCGTGCCGGTGAGCTTTACCACGCCCAATGGCTCCAAACCCAAGCGTATGGAGATCATCTTCAAGGTGGATGAGGGGCCGCGGGCGGATTCGACGCTGGAAGCCCTGGCGGCATTGAAGCCCGCGTTCCATGCCAAGGGGAGCGTTACGGCAGGGAACTCATCGCAGACTTCCGACGGTGCAGCGGCTACAGTCGTAATGTCAGCTGACAAAGCCAAGCTGCTCGGCATCAAACCCATGGCACGATTTGTGGCCTTTGCCACGGCCGGCTACCTGCCGGAAGAGATGGGATTGGGACCGGTATTTGCCATCCCCAAAGTGCTGAAGATGGCAGGGCTGAACCTGGAAGATATTGATGTGATTGAACTGAACGAAGCCTTTGCGGCGCAAGCGCTTTCGGTAATCAAGGAGGCAGGGCTTGATCCGAACAAGATCAATCCCAACGGCGGCGCGGTTGCGTTGGGCCATCCGCTGGGATGCACCGGCGCAAAGCTGACGGC
>DASTPO010000036.1:0-7832 GCA_035762225.1 Candidatus Angelobacter sp. | reverse complement strand
ACTCGGCGCGGTAGCCGGGGCCGTCGCGCTCTTGCCATTCTGCTTGGCCGCGCGCACACGCCGTGCAATGTCACCAAGAGATGCAGGCTCCTGCGAATAGAGAAAAGCCGAGCATAACATGCAGAGAAGAGGTAAAAGCAGCTTCTTACTAGTCATTTGGCCCAATCATAGCTGTGTTTTAAAGCGGGCCGAAGTTACCGATGGCTGTTGCCGAAAGTACCGAGTTCCTTCTGCCTAATTCGTCGCTTGACGGGTGCAATCGACTGGTAGGCCGATGCATGCGAATCGAGGGAATCTTGGCGCTAGGCAAATCCTGAGATAAGGGGGAAGCATATAGAGAGGACGAGCACGAGTACAAGGGCCTAGAGCCAAGCCGCGAACTACACGATCGACAGCTCAAAATCGTGCGTCTCGAACAGTTCGCGGCTTGATTTTCAGATCAGAGTTGATCTGCGTTAGTCACCGGCAAAGGTCCTAGATCGAACTCATATTCGACAGGAACTGCCCGTTCGACGGGCTGCAGAGGAGCTTGCCTCCCAGGAGCTTTACAGCCTCGACAGGTGAGAGTGGCGCAAGCACCTTACGCAGCAGGTGAATCCGCGCCATGTCCGCCGGGGAGATGACCTTTTCTTCACCTTTATTTCGGGAGCGATGAAGGTTTACAGCGGGATAGATTCCTTGTTCCAAGATTTTGGACTCGAGCACAAACTGTATCGCAACGATCTTCTCAATCTCTTCCAAAAGCATTCCCTCCGCCGGCGTTCGAGTTTCGGCCTCGACAACAGCCATCATCGTCAACGAGCCGTCTCCATCACGCCCGCCCGTCGTCTCAAAAAACCGCCGCACCTGACGGAGCGCGTACGGATTGAGTCTATGCCCTCCGGTCTTATTGGGAAGGGGCAGGACCTCGTTATATGCCTCGGCCAGCCGGGTCAGTGAGTCAACTAACACCAGCACATCTCGCTTCTCCTCCATCAGACCCTTAGCTTTTGCCAGTACGTTCTCAGCCAGATGGATGTGATAGGGTTCGAGTTCCTCCGGTGTAGAGAAAAACACCTCTGCTCGGAGAGAACGCTTCATGGCCGTCGCTTCGTCCTCGTTCTGATCAAGAAGCAGAACCATGACAATCACCTCAGGATGATTGACCGCGACGGAATTAGCGATGGTCTCCAGGATGAGCTTTTGGCCCGTGTGCCGAGGCCCACTGATTAAGCCTGCCTGCCCTTGGCCAATCGGCGCTAATAGATCGATAAAGCGCGCAAGCAGGTTTTCACGTGTAGTTTCAAGCTTTAGGTGTTTTACGTTCATAAGCGTTGGCCTCTTAAGAGCTTGCGGGCAGGCAGACCATGAATCGGAGGGGATTTGAAGGGAAGTCACAAGCGGCTTGCGCTGATCCGGAAATCACCCGACATCAGCGCAAGCCACAAACCGAGCCCGAGTTTCGCGAACGCACACGAATCAGATTAAGAACGGGCTCTCGTGTTTCGCGTTAATTCGCGGCTTGATTTTCAGATCAGCGTTGATCTGCGTTCATCAGCGGCAAAAGTCCTAGATCGAACTCATATTCGACAGGAACTGCCCGTTCGACGGCGTCTTGCCCAGCTTGTCAATCAGCAGCTCCATGGCTTCCACCGGCGAGAGCGGGTTCAGCACCTTGCGCAACACCCAGATCCTCGCCAGGTCTTCCTTGGGAATGAGCAGCTCTTCCTTACGCGTGCCGGAACGCTGAATGTCGATGGCCGGGAACACGCGCTTGTCCACCAGCTTGCGGTCCAGAATGATTTCCATATTGCCGGTGCCTTTGAATTCTTCAAAGATCACATCATCCATGCGCGAGCCGGTTTCCACCAGGGCCGTGGCGATGATCGTCAGCGATCCGCCTTCTTCGATATTGCGGGCGGCGCCGAAGAACCGTTTCGGCCGCTGCAGGGCGTTGGAGTCCACGCCGCCGGAGAGCACCTTGCCCGAAGGTGGAACAATCGTGTTGTAAGCGCGCGCCAGGCGCGTAATCGAATCGAGCAGGATCACCACGTCGCGCTTGTGTTCTACCAGGCGCTTGGCTTTCTCGATCACCATTTCCGCCACCTGTACGTGGCGGGCGGCCGGCTCGTCGAACGTCGAAGAAATTACTTCGCCCTTGACCGAACGCTGCATGTCCGTGACTTCTTCCGGACGCTCGTCAATCAGCAGCACGATCAGCACAACTTCGGGATGGTTGGTCGTAATGGAATTGGCGATGTTCTGCAACAGCATGGTTTTGCCGGTGCGGGGCGGAGCTACGATCAGTCCACGCTGCCCTTTGCCCACCGGGGTGAGCAGGTCCATCACGCGGGCGCTAACGTTTTCCTTGACTGTCTCCAGTTTCAGGCGCTCCTGCGGATACAGCGGCGTGAGGTTGTCAAACAGGATCTTGTTGCGCGCTTCTTCCGGCGATTCAAAATTGACCGCCTCGATCTTCACCAGCGCGAAATATTTTTCCCCTTCATGCGGCGGGCGCACCTGGCCGCTGATGGTGTCACCGGTCTTCAGGTCGAATTTACGGATCTGCGAGGGCGAGACGTAAATGTCATCGGGTCCGGGAAGGTAGTTGTAGTCGGGGGAGCGGAGAAAGCCATAGCCGTCAGGCAGTATTTCCAGCACGCCTTCGGCAAAAATATGGCCTTCTTTTTCACTCTGAGCCTGCAGGATTTTGAAGATAAGGTCCTGCTTGCGGAGACCGCTGGCGCCGGGCAGGTCAAGGGTGCGCGCGATCTTGGTAAGCTCGGTGATATTTTTTTCTTTGAGTTCTGCGATTGTCATTTGTCACCTACGGGAGATTCTGATTATCAGGAAGGATTGCGTCCGGTGATTCAGGGGCGAGAATTGCGACCCTCGGGAGTAAAGCCTGAGGGCCCGCCAGGCGGCCAGGCCCGGCGGGATTTTCAGGAAAGTCTATTATGCAGCGCGGCGCTGTGGTTGAGCAAACGGTTCGCTGGTCAACTCAATGACAGCATCCGGCTTGTGAGCATTGCCGACACGTACCAGTACGTCGTTCATGGTCTCTTGCACGCGCGTGTTCGGCTTGTGAAACTTCCGCGTTGCTTTGGAGAGCAACTGGCACAAAAGATAGCGGTTCCGCACGGTATCAAGTGCGTCATAAATCAGGTCAGAGCGCATGGGCTGTATTTTCTCCTTATATGAGTTCGTTTATATAGAATTTGATTTCGTTCGGGAACGAATAAGTTCAAATATTTCAATAAATTCCAATTCTTCGCAGGCCTAACTGGCATGGGCGGAGCAAAACCCAAACTTTCCTGCCTCATTCTTCAAGGCTCAAACATCTGATGTTATGGAGAGTGACCAGAGACCTCAGTGCGATTATTAGACGCAATGATCGGTATCTGAGTTGCCAATTTTTTTGACTTTGTTGTGAAGTGGCGATACTCGAAACAAAGTCCGGTCCGAAGCCCGTTCGATCCGTTAAGACGTTCTACGGTAAACGGCAATCAGGGAAACGTCAAGAAGTTTTTCACGGCCCTAAGTCATTGATTTCTTATAGTTTACTCATAAAAAAGGCTTTATTCCAAAGCAAATTGATGAAATCGTCTCATATTCTCAGGAGCGCCAGATGACCGATCCCCGCTACCCTCTGGGACGCTATGTCCCTGACCCCGTGCCTACCCTGGAAACCCGTACGCTACACATTGAGAACATCGCCGCACTGCCAAAAAACATGCGCCATGCCCTGAAAGGCCTGAAAGATAACCAGTTAGATACCCCCTACCGCGACGGTGGATGGACTGTCCGGCAGGTGGCGCACCACGTTCCTGACAGTCATTTGAACGCCTATGTTCGCTTCAAGCTGGCCATGACTGAAGACAGCCCGACCATCAAGGCTTACGACGAAGGCGCTTGGGCACAGCTGAAAGACTCTCAACTGACTCCGGTTGAGGTTTCTCTCACCCTGCTGGATTCGCTGCACGCGCGCTGGGAGGTACTGCTGCGATCCATGAAGCCGTCGGATTTTCAGCGCAAATTCAACCACCCGGAGTCCGGGCCCCACGATGTCGATTGGCTCCTTGGCTTATACAGCTGGCACGGCAACCACCACGTGGCTCACATTACAAGTTTGCGGGAAAAAATGGGCTGGTGAGACAGAGGCAATTGGCAGCAGGCAAATAACAACTGGCCAAAGGGCAGGCCTCGGATAACAAGAATTGAGCGCAGATTAAGAACAACTCAAAAGCCAAGCCGCGAATTTTCACGAATGACACGAATCACGAAACTTCAAGTGATTGAGCCTTTCGGAAAACCCGCGGCCATTTTCTATAGGACGTTTTTGGCTGATTGCCAGCGCTATTTACTAACTGCTCTTACGGAATAAATCCCAGGTCTTCCGGCAGGGCACCCGCGATCGGCACCTCAAACAACGGTCCCGGACCATCAGGATCGATGGTCAAAGCGCCGTCTGTGCTAAAGAAGACCGCGATCTGCGTCTGCCCACCAATCGCCACTGTGGCCACTGGCACAGTCCCCCCGATGTTCGTCAGGAAGGTATGCGGATTTTTCCCGAATCCGACTCCCAGGGCGAATGCCAGGTCATTGCGGAAGAAAGTCGCGCGGTCCTTAAGATCGCCCGAGCGAATCAGCGCCGTGGCCGTTGGATTCGGTACCGTCTCGTCCCCGCGCGCGAACTGGATGATCACCGGCTTTGACAGGTCTCCGGGGAGCGGAGACTTGTTCATGAACGGCGCCCATGCCACCGGATCGCCGGCTTGGCCCAGCCAGCGGCTGGTGTCTTCCACCGCCTGGATCGCGGTTGCCCCGGGAACTGCGTTAGTGACCGGCGGCAGATTGCGCAGTGGGCTATTGTCATTGAAGAAGAGCGGCGGACCGGCATTGAGCAGCGACGGTACGCGAACCGCAAGAGCCTGCGTCAGCAGAAGTTGGAATGACGGGCTCAAGCGCACGATGTCGATGATCGAGCCACCAGGGACGTTGGGCACTCCGGCACGGATGTCCGGTTCAATGCCGAGGAAGATGGTGCCGTAAATTCCCCCGAAGGACTGGCCGGCATAGTAAATCCGGTTTGGATCAAGGTCTTGTAATCCATCGCCGTTGACATCGATGCCGCCCTGGATCGCCCGCACCAACTGCATCAGGTCGGCGACGGTTTGCTGCAATGCATCGCGTGAGCCGATTGTGCCCTGAGGGCTGGCAAAAAACGTTGAAGAGCCTTCAGCGCTGGTGATCTGTCCGTTGCCGTCCTGGTCAACTCCGCGACCGCCTTCCAGGAAGGTCACTGACGTTGCTCCCTGCTTCACCGTGAGCGTGCTGTTGGGGCCAAAACCATGGCCCACCACGTTGATCGCAATGCTGGCAATACCGTTGTGAGCCAGCGTGGAGGCTACGGCAAATGGCGCACCCTGCTTGCTGTCAGTAAAGCCATGGCCAAAGATCGCCACCGGCCATCCGTTCGTGGGCCTGGTGCCGGAGGGAATGAACAGGTTGAAGAAGATCTGCTCCGAGCCTTGTGATGGAACTGCGTTCCGGGTCGGCACCTGGGGAATAAAAACGTTCCCGTTCTGCCAGTGTTGCCCGCTAAAGCTGCCGAACGCGATCGTGCTGATGGAACCTGGGAATACCTGAAGTGCGCCCAGGGCTGCATTCAGGCTGGTCGGAACCAGAGGACCCACCGTAAGCGCCTGCACGTTCCAGGTCAACCCTGTAACCGTGTTCAATGGAAATACCGTCTTCTCTCCGCCCGTGCCGAGATTGAAGTTGACCGTGGGCGCCGCGGCGGACTTGATTTGCTCGCGGATGCTGCGCAGCGTTGCGGTTGCGCTCTCCGTGGTAAACAGGCTGGCAGCGGCGATATTCCGGCGCGATACGCCTATCCGCTCCAGAACGTCTTCGTCCAGCGCCTCGCGCAGCGCTTCGCGGTACGCTCCCGCTACGGTGTGATCACCATCGCCTCCGCCGTGGCGGATGAAATCCTGGAAGGCATCGGCCGCTGCAATCGGGTTGCCGCCATTGTCCTGGACGCCTGTGGTTACGATCAGAACGTAGTTTGCGTCCTCATCCAGATGATCATTGGATTCGGCAAACAGCGTGAGGCTCGCCGGGTCCCAAACCACCTGGTTGATTCCAATCACCTGCGGCGTGAAATGCTCGGATCCCGCTTCGCGCAACCCACGGCCCGCCACCCTGATCAGGAATACCGTCTTGCTGGTGACCGAGTTGGGGTTGATTGCTCCGTCAAATGGTACGGAGAGCCTTGGCTGAAGGTTGAAACCGTCCAGCTGGTTCAGCAGCGTCAGGTCAGCACAATCTGATGGGTTCGTCGCGCAGTTCGGCAGCGGCAGATTCACGCGCAGGCCGGTCAGCTGGTGATGGTCAAACGCGGTGAAGCGATCGCTGGGAAACGGTGACTGCGTGGTCGATTGCAGGTTAAAAAGTGGATGCGTGGCAGCGGAGGCCAGCGCGGGCATCAATACGATGGCCGCGACCAGCACAATAATAGTGCGGCCTACAAATGAATACTTTTCAGTGAGGGTCGTTTGCATGGCGGTAGAGTACCTCCAGGGGGAGTTGCAAAAGGGGCGACGAGAACCATAGACCTTACGGAAAGCCTTGTCAATGGCTGCGATTATGAATTTCCTGGATGGTTCCCGGCGCCGCGTGACCCCGGCTCCACGTTACTGCGTGATTACTAAACGCGAAGTTACTATGCCTTGGGTTTTCTTCGCGGCCGCTGTACCAGTTCCCCGCTGCAATTAGGACAGATACCGCCCATGGCGGTCGAGCATTGATCGCAAAACGTACACTCAAACGAGCAGATCATGGCTGGCCCGTTCGCTGCCAGCGCCTGATGACACTTCTCGCATTCGTGCCTCATTTCCAGTGCCATATAACCTCCTTAACGTATATGGATGTTAACCAGGTACGGACTGGAAAATTCCGTCATGTCACCTGTTTTCTTGCCGGCCACAGGCAACAGCCGCGCTGAAAGCGGTTTGTGCCATTTGACCGCAAGGCTCGCCATATCGGCGATAATGCTCTCCAACTCCTGCTCCGAAATATCGCCGGGCAGTGGCACCGCGTCAAGTCCGGTGCTGCAAACTGACGAATATGACATCAACGAGTCCCTGCTGATCGTGCCTGACTCCCAGCGCTTTGCCAGGACCGAATCTTCCAGCACCGGCAGCATCAGCCCGCTGTAGCCGGCCTGCTGCACCGGCACCCGCTTGACCGCGCTCGTGATCGTAAAGGCAGCGCTCAGGCTGCCTGGCGATCCAATTGTTCCGCGCACCAGTGATTCCACGGCGCCGCCAATCGAGATTTCCTTCAATGGCACCGGCGTTAAATCAATTCCCTGATACGTCCATCCTGTGCTGGTGGCCACTCGATGGGCAATTGCTTCCACTTTTCTGGCCTGGTCAGCCAATGCCGCTGTCAGCTTCTCCCCCGCATGGTTCAGGTCTCCCGTGGCGCCGGTAAAAACCTTTTGCACGATGTTGGCTGACTCCAGCCCTATGGCAAAGCCATGTCCGCCATCGGATGTATGCGACACAGGATAAAACGGCGCAACAGCGGGCGGAAAAGCGCCCGACGCGAAGCGGAAGTTTCCTTCGCTGTGCCCAGTGTGCTCTTGCAGATATTTGTTCACCCGCGCCGCGGCGCGCACGGCGTTCCAATGAATGCCAGACTCGTCCGCCACTTCAACAAAGCCGTTGATGCTCTGCGTTTCCGCGATGATCTGTCCCAGCAGCTCAGCCTGCTTTGGATCGTCGCCGTCCGCGGTCATCGCCGCGCCGATATCCGGCGTAAACCCTTCCTGTTGCGCCAGTTTG
>DASTPO010000035.1:0-8522 GCA_035762225.1 Candidatus Angelobacter sp. | reverse complement strand
CATGGATTCACATTCTGCACCGAAGCCGCAGCCGTTGGGTCTGAACCAAAGCTGGTAAGCGTTGTACCGGCGCCGCCGGTCACTGAAACTGTGTTCTGCGTATAAACTGCGTGCGCCGAACTCACGCAGTTTGGCTGGCCGGCTCCGCAGGTGGTTACCTGATGGGCGCCGCTGCCACTGGTGGTGCAGGTGCACGAGCAATTGTCATAAGCGTTCAGAATAAAGCTGCCCTGCAGGTTGACCGGAGCCATGGTTGAAATTGGCGCGGGCGGGACCAGTGCCGGATTAAATGCCACTTCCATCTGCACCATCCGCCGTGAGCCCGGGTTCTGGCCCAAAGGCGGTGTCACCGCCAGCGAGGTGACTTCCCAAACCGGCATGGCGTTTGGGTTCTGCGCCGCGCAGGTCTGCAACAGCGGAATCACTGTTTCCACGCCGCCATCCCAGCAAACCTGCTGGGCGTTGGTTGCACCGCTGTTCACCTTCTGATTCAAGCCTCCCATGAGGTTCTGCTTGTTGGCGATGCGCACCCACTTGAAGGGCAGCGCGTCAGATCCAACAACGCCGGGTGATGTGGCCATGAGCCGGGTGGTGTATGCCAGAGAATTAGTCATCAGCTGCCCGTTTTGGCCATTCGAGCCGCACGGCCCGGTTCCTGCCGTCAGCGTCATCCCGGTATATTTTTCCCAGCAAAGTTGGTCGTCAAGATACGGGTTTGCGGTGGGATCAATTGTCTCCCCGTTTGTCGGGTTCTTGAGATAAATGATTCCGGTATTGGCCGCGCTCGAGGGCATGGCCAGGGCCAGGGCCGCGGCTTTGAGATTGGCGTCAGACGCCAGCAGGATCCGCGCCTGTTCAGCGCCGGCGCGCGCAGCGAAATAGGCCTTCTGTGAATCGCGATAGTTATTGTTGACGCTGTTCTCCGTGTCCGCCATGAACATCAGGGCCATGCCGATGGCCGCGAGCAAGACCAGCGAAAGCAGCGCGACAATCATTGCTATTCCGCGTTGCTGCCTGAGATGAGGTTTTACTTTTTTGTTCATGGGTTACTCCTTTATTGGTTCACCAGGCGGGCAATTCCGGTCATCGTGACCTGGATCGACTTGTGTAAATCGTTGTCGAGGCCCGCGCTCTGCGTCGTCAAAATGATGCGCACCGTTTTCATGGCCGTTACATCGGTTGTGGTATTTCCGTTCTTGTCGTATGCGGTGAAGATGTTTTGATCGGTCGTAAGCACGCCCTGCACTTCTGTGGATGAAGTCGCGGTCGCGCTTCCCTTGGTCTTTACCGTGCGCGTGATGGTGCCGGAGGCATAGCTGTATTCCACCACGTCCACAACTCCATCACCGTCAACATCGCCTTCCATTTGCACGTCAGTAGACGAAAACGCAATCACCCCCGCCGCCGTCTGGTTCCCGGTGGCGCCCCCGAACATGCTGGCCGCGGGATACCCGGATTGATGCAGATCGCGGGTAAATTGATCGATAAACTCGCGTTCCTGCTGCGTCTGGTCGAGCTTCTGGTCTTCCGCTTTGTATCGCACCTGGGCGCGATTGATCTGCGAGAAAAGCGCTCCCACCACGATGCTCAACAGCATCACCACCAGCATGAGTTCGATCAGAGAAAAGCCGGCTTGCCGCCGCGGCTTGGTTTGTATATTCATGGTCAATCTCACATTCCCGTGATAGTGCGCAATGTAACCGGCGCCAGGAAGCCGATTCCCTTGCTTCCCGCGACAAACGGCTGCCGCGCCGCCACCACCACCAGCTTGCCCGTGGTGCCGATTGTGGTTATGTGCCAGCGCACGTCGTAAACGGTCCGTAAACCATTGCCGTTGGCGGCGTTGTTACACACCGTATAGTTCATCTGGTACCCGGCCACTGCGGCCTGGCTGAAATCAATGTCTCCATTTGCCAGGACCGGGGCTCCCGGGCCGGTGGTGTTGATCGCCAGGTTGTTTCCCAGGCAGTCAGTCAACCCCAGCGTTGGATTTGTGTTTGCCGGCGCTCCTGCTATTTCTTCCAATACGGCCTGGGCCGCGTTCGTTCCCGTGGTGTCGACGCGGTTGGTGTTGTTGCGCGTCATCCCCATGATGATCATCGTCATCCCGCCCAGGACCCCCACGGTCAGGATGAACATCGCCACCGTCAATTCAATGAGTGAAAATCCCTCGTTTTGTTGTTGCCGCATCATCTGATTCCGTCTGCTCATGATTTCCGCCTATTGCCAGGTGCCGCTGCTGGCGCTCGATAAACGCCAGCATTTGATTCTTCCCGCCGGGGTCACTGTGATTGCTTCCCACCCACCGTTCGCATTTTGAATGAACCATTCAAACCCGGAAGTCGGGCTGGTGCAGACCGCCGGATTTCCGCCGTTGGTAGTCGTGCACGGTAATCCGCGCGCATTAAAGCCGATGGCCCCACCCAGCTGCGGGGTTCCGCCGACATAGGTATCGAGTTGAGTGTGGTTTGAGGGCGTGCCCGTAAAGGTGATCCCGCCGGGCAACGCCACGTCTGGATTTCCCGCGACGTATGCGGTCTGCGGGTTGGAATTTACGTAAAACACCTTTGCGTTGGGATCAAAACTCGCATAGACCGGCACGTTGGTCTTTACCGCCTGCATCCGAGCCTGTTGCAGCAGGCTGGCCACTGCATGGCCACCCCCGTCCAACTTGTAGTTGGTGTTCATCTGCATGATGTTGGGGATCGCAATCGCGGAAATGATGGCCAGAATGATGCAGACAATCAGCAGCTCAACCAGGCTGAAGCCTGCTTCCTGGCGCCTGCCTGATCTGCAATCGTCTTGTTTCCGTCGAGAATTCAATGGCTTAACTCCTGTCGCGATTTTTCATCGCCAAAACGGACCTGCCAGGCAGCACAGCGAGGGGAGTCTGCCGATGGGCGAATTCTATCCTTCATCAGGCCAGAGTTCATGTAACTTAGGTACCTTCACACAGTAGAACTTTCCACTTTGCCGTGAGCTGTATCTGCCTCTCCATCAAGACGTTATGCACAACAAGCGGTGCAACTAGCCTCCCACGGAGTAAAAATTACACATAAGCATACCGGTCACCGTGTGCTGGGAAGAGATCAGCGCAGTCGTCATCTGGAAGCATTCTTTGTCTCTCCCCGATAACTCCCCCATCGGCTTTTGTCATTAGCTTCTGTAGAGCCCTTTAGGGCAATGCCTATTGAGCCACTTTGCCGGCCAGATTATTGAATGTCTTCGGCTTGTCTTTGAACCGGGATAGGACGATTGCATCGCGCAACCGGTGCGACCGGCTGCCATCCGCATGGGTCGCCCAAAAAGCGCCGCGGTAATGGCTCAGCCAATAAGCGCTTTACTGGCACCCGAGGACTTTTGTAATCAGTTGCCTTGCACCGGGGTGAGGGTGCTGGCGGTAAGCATCCAGCGAGTCTTGACCTGCTGCCAGATTGAAACGATCCGCACGCCGCCGGGAGTGTTGGAAGCTCCCTGGAAATGCGACACGTACGTCACCTTCATGTCTGCCCCGTCAGGCTGCACGGTGACTTCTCCCAGAGAGAAATCCTTGACGTGCGCGCCCTTCCAATACGCCAGCCATCCAGCGCGGTCCAGCATCTGTCCGTCCGCGCTCACGCCAATGAAAGTAGCTGAAAGCCGCCGCTCAAAGTTGGTCCAGTCATTGGCCTGCATTGCCTTCCACATCAGCCGTTCGTGCTGCTCGGCCCCGGTGGAATTATTCCAGGTCGGATGCTTCGGTTCTCCCGCGCAGCCGATCGCAAGGAAAACGGCGACCGCCGGCGCCAATCGGCACAAAGCGCGCAGGATCTGTGGTTTCCCGGTTATGAAACGCAAATGCATGGGCAGGCTCGCGGTTCGCCAGTAAGCATAACAAAAAGGCACAAAGGATATGGGCCTTTGTGCCTTCATTCTTAGATCTTACTTTGCGGTTTAGTCTCCGAACACTTCTTCTTTCTTGTCTTCGGTAGCGGGCGCTTTGGGAGCAGCCGGAGCAATCGCTCCCAGCGGCACGAAACCGCCCTCCGCCTTGGGCTCTTTCAGGATGTGCTCGCGATAGAGCGCTTCCATGCGGGCATCATCGGCGGACTTTTTGATCTTCTCGTTGCGCGCCCGCAGCTTCTCTTCGCGTGCTGTTTTGGCGATGCCCAGATCGTCCAGCGTGGTGTTGCGGCCGGCATGCACGTGCTGATCGTTCAGGTTCAGCTTGTGCGCGCTCTGGTTCAGGCCCACGGCCTTTCCGCCGGCAAAGATCTCATGCCGCCCATGCTCTTCATACCACTTGGTCAGCGTGGCCGTCATGTGCATCTTCTCGATGATGTTGCGCCAGCCCACGCCGGTATTGTAGGCGCAGAAGCTGATCTCGCCTTCCTGCGTGGCATACGGAATGATGCACTGCTCGGTGCGCCGGAAATCGTAGTTATAGAGGTCCTGGAACCACATTCCCGCGATGAACAGGAAGTTCCAGCGGTCGGTGCGGCGCTTCTTGATGTCTTCAATCGTGCGGTCGCCAGCTACGCTGCCGTACTTGGTGTCAGCCTTCTTGGTGGCGCCGAAGGTCTTATCGAACTTCTTCAACAGGTCCACCAGTTTGAAATGCTTTGGCGCCTGGAACGGATCGTAATTGCGCGCCAGCGCCAGCGCCATTCCAAACACTGAGAGGAAGCGCCCGCGGCCCGCGTCATTTACCTTGGCAACGTCCTGGGCAATGCGGTCGCCGTTCAGGAATGCTGTTACCGGCACTGCTTCCTTGGTTTCCTTGTCGATCATCACCGCCATGCCGATTCCGCAATTCGGGTGGCAGCCGCAGCTCAGCTGTCCCCAATCCGCGCTGGGACCGTGGATCAGGTCGGCCCAGTCGGAGAACGTGGACATGAAGGAAATCGGGAACCAGTCGCGCTTGGGCTCGCCCAGGCCGGTCTGGTTCTTGACGTCGTGCGCCAGATGGCTCAGCGTATAGCGCTGCGCGTGGCGGCGATCATCCGTGATTTCCTCGTCACGGCCGGTGAATGATACCGGCTGGAAGCTCAGGAAGCTGATGGTCTTGGGATTGTCCAGCGCAAACTGGATAATGCGGCCAACCTGCTCATTATTGATTCCATTGATGATGGTTGTCACCGGAACAATATCCACGCCGTTCTCATGCAGGTTGTGGATGGCGCGCAGCTTCACGTCAAACAGGTTACCGACCTGGCGGTGCGAGTTGGCCGCGTTGCCGATCCCGTCAAACTGGAGATAGGCATAGCGCAAGCCGGCTTCAGCAGCCTGGCGGCAGAACTCGGGCGATTTGGCGAATTCGATTCCATTCGTCGCCGCCTGCACTGAGTTGTAGCCAACCTGGCGGGCATAACGGACCGCGTCCAGGAAGTACGGAGAGAGCGTCGGCTCACCGCCGGAGAACTGGACTGACATCTGGCGCCGCGGCTTGATTGAGATCGCGTTGTCCAGCATCGTCTTGATCTCGTCCCACGTCAGTTCGTGGACAAATCCAACCTGGTTCGCGTCCATGAAGCAGGGATCGCACATCATATTGCAGCGATTGGTCAGGTCGATGGTCAGCACCGATCCGCGGCCGTGCTTCACCGTGCTGGTGCCGTGATTGTGCAATTTTTCGTCGTTATGCGCGCGGATATCGCGGCCGGGGAATACCTCTTCCAGGTGCTTGAAGAATTCCGTGTCAATCGCCATCACGTCTTCAAAATGGCCGTGCAGCGGGCAATCCTTCACCATCAGGATCTGGCCGTCGCGCTCAATGATGGTGGCCTTGATCTCGCCGGCCTTTTCGTTCAGCAGGATCTCGTGCGGCAATTTGCCGTCAACAATTTGCTGCCGGATTTCCGGCACGCATTTCGGGCACAGCGAGTCAGTCGACCGCGGCCAGCCGAGCGGAGGCTTGGTCTTTTCCCAGCTCTTCAATATCGGTTTGTCTGACCATTTAGGCGTGAATGACGGTCGCGGCTTGATGCTGTTCAGCTTTTCAAATACCGCCCACGTGCCTTTTGCAGCGTAAGTTAGAACCTTCTCTGCATATTTGACCGGCTTGTGCATTAGTTGTGCCTCTCCTCGCGCCACTTGAGGGCGCCCTCTTCCAAGCTATGACACAGAAACAAAACGGGATAATTTATTCAATACAATGTTAGTCGCTGCTTACGCAAGTAATTAAGCAGGTTTCCCTGAACGGCTGTAAATGGCACTTCAGTGGCTTCATCCGGCATTAAACGGTGAGCCTCGACTTGCCCTAAGTCATTGGTTTTAAAGCACTATGGTTCATGACCCCTTGCGTCATCGTTCAGTCGAACCACACGGCCGCGATCTTCGTAACTAGTTATATGGAGCATATGGCCGGCACGTACGCGTCCTATCTGTGGATCGCGCTTTGGACGCTGTGGGCCATCAGCGCTTTCGCCGCTAAATCAAGCGTTAAAAGGCAGTCAGCCGAATCTCGCCTCGCGCAGACTGTGCCCGTGACTCTTGCCTTCTTCCTGCTTTTTGGTCGAAGCATATGGCCACGCTGGCTTCTTGCCCGATTCTTTCCCGAGTCAAACGCTGCGCTGATCTGGGCCGGGTTTGCGCTTACAGCTCTGGGAGTCGCCTTCGCCATTCTGGCCCGCCTCTGGATCGGCAGGAACTGGAGCGGTACGGTCACCATAAAGAACCAGCACGAGTTGGTTCAGAACGGCCCGTACCGGATCGTGCGCCACCCCATCTACACCGGATTGCTGATGGCTTATCTCGGCACTGCCCTGGTCCACGGGGAAATTCGAGGCTTGATCGGCTTCTTGCTGCTGGCCCTCGGCTTTGGCATGAAGCTCCGCCTGGAAGAGAACTTTATGGTGCAGCAGTTTGGCGGCGTTTACCTGGCCTATATGCAGCGCGTCAAGGCTGTTGTTCCCTACCTGCTTTAGCAACAATCCGACCGTCGAGTTTCGGGATAAATCCCAGGTGCTAAAATTTCATTCGGAGATTGATCCCATGGAACCAGTGCGCACTGGCTTGCGCCAGATCATGAGCGGTCTTTTGCGCGCTTGTCCCCCGGAAGAAGCTGTCCTGCTCGCATGGCCTCTCATTTGTGGCAAAGAAGTGGCTGCACGCACCCGCGCGGTAAGGTTTGAAGGTGAGAAATTGACCGTGGAAGTCCCGGACAACGAGTGGAAAAGCCAGCTTCAATCATTTAGTTCGCGCTACATAACCGAATACACAAATCTCTTTGGGGAACTGGTGAAAGGCTTGCGCTTTGAAGTGACGCCGCCTCTCGGCAAATAAATATCGCGGTAAAGATAACAATGAAGGTTACCGACAAAGACGTATCGTACGTTGCCGACCTGGCGAATCTGGAACTGACTGACCAGGAGCGGAGGCGCATGCTCCAGGACCTGAATTCAATCCTTGAGTATATTGACCGGCTGAATGAGCTGGATACCGGAGGAGTTCCGCCAATGGCCTCCATCGCCACCGATCGGGACTCAGCGTGGCGTGAGGATGTGCCGCTGCCGTGTCTCTCGCGCGCCGATGCACTCAAAAACGCTCCCGATACCGACGGCATCTTCTTTAAAGTCCCCAAAGTGATTGACAAGTAAAGCTCGAGATCGGCACGACGCACCTGACAAGCATGGACCTGAGCTCTCTAACCATCACGGCAACGCGCACCGGAATCGCCGAAAAGCGTTTCAGCGCCGCCTCGCTGGTGGAAGACTTTTACCGGAAGATCCATGCTGAAGATCCGCAAATCCACGCTTACCTGACTCTCTGCCAGGATCGCGCTCTGGGACAGGCCCAACGCATCGACGGTCTTGTAAGCACCGGCGCCACTCTGCCTCCTCTGGCCGGCGTGCCGGTCGGAATCAAGGACGTCATGGTCACCCGAGGCGTGCGCACCACCGCAGGCTCAAAGATCCTGGAGCATTTCATTCCCCCGTATGATTGCACCGCCGTTGCCCGGCTGGAAGCTGCCGGCGCAATCGTGCTGGGCAAGATGAACTGCGATGAGTTCGCCATGGGCTCTTCCAATGAGAATTCCGCCTATGGCCCGGTTTGCAACCCGCGTGATAACTCCCGCGTAAGCGGTGGCTCCAGCGGCGGCTCGGCAGCGGCGGTGGCGGCGGGAACCGCTGTGGCTACGCTGGGCTCGGACACCGGCGGATCAATCCGCCAACCCGCCTCTTTTTGCGGCGTGGTTGGGCTCATGCCCACCTATGGCCGGGTATCCCGTTACGGCTTGATTGCGTTCGCCTCTTCTCTCGATCACATCGGCCCGCTTACCCGCTCGGTCAAAGATGCTGCAATCCTCCTCCGCGTGATTGCCGGCCGTGATCCCATGGACTCGACTTCCGCAAACGTGCCAGTGCCGGATTACGAAGCCGAACTAGGCAATCCGGTGCGTGGTCTCCGGATCGGTGTGCCCAAAGAATACTTTGGCGAAGGCCTGGACAACGAAGTGCGGAAGGCGGTGGAATCAGGGATTGAGAAGCTGCGCTCGGCCGGCTGTTCCATCGAGCCGATCTCGCTGCCCCACACTGAATATG
>DASTPO010000034.1:0-4395 GCA_035762225.1 Candidatus Angelobacter sp. | reverse complement strand
GCGGCTGTAATAGTTAATACCCACGAAATCGCATGAGCCTTTTACCTCCGGCAGGCTGTGGCCAAACTTGTTCAATGGAAATGGTGAGCGTCCATTTCCGATTCCTTCGGCAAAGTTGTCATTGAACCGGCGTTGAATAAAGCCGCAGAGCCAGCGGTCCACGGCAGAATCCGGCCGGCGCGGCTTGAAGACTACATAATGTTGCGCCCAGCCTACGTTCGCTCCGGTCTGGAGCGAGTGAATCGTCTGATAGGCGGCCGCGTGGGCACGGCAAAGATTGCTGGTGACCCTGGCTGCCAGCAGGAATCGCCCTTTTTTGCCGGGAGGAAATTCGCCCAGAAAGTATCCCAGTGAGACATGAACGTTGGGCTCGTTGAAGGTGATCCAATCACGGCAAAGGTCGCCCAGCGCGGCGATCACACGCTGGGTAAAACGCTGGAAGAGCCGGACTGAGTCATTGTTGGCAAACGCGCCTTTATCTTCAAACCACTGCGGGTTGGTGAAGTGATGCAGGGTAATGAATGGCCGCATGCCGCGTTGATGCAATCCTGTCAGCATCTCCCGATATCGCGCCAGGGCGGAGGCATCCCACTGGCCTTCCGCCGGTTCAATGCGGCTCCATTCCACTGAAAGGCGGAGGGCGTTTACACCGAGCGATTTAGCCAGGTCAAAATCAGCCTCGGCGTTGCGCCACCAGTCGCATGCCAGGCCTACGCAATCCTTTGACTTGATGCGCCCGCGCTTTTCCCACGCCGCCCATTGATTGTTTGTGGTATCGCCTTCCACCTGGTGGGAAGACGTGGCTACACCCCAGAAAAAGCCGGCGGGAAAGACGGAACTCTGGGGGCGGGGTCCTGTATCCATTCTCGATTGGATTTTAGACCTTTTGCCGCCAGTATCCGTGATCGTGCAGAAAATAATTATCGTTCCAGGAGTTGAGCATGGTCTTCAGGAACATGCCGACGGTCTTGATGTGGCCCATGCTGCGGAAACGGCGATTCGTGGTGTGAATGCAGCCGCTGACGATTCCGAACCTGCGGTTGCGCACCTTCTTGCTGAGCAGGTAATCCTCGGCATAGAGCGCCTGCTCATGGAATCCGCCCAGCTGATCGAACATGGCCTTATCGAACAGCATGAACATTCCGGTGCTGAATGGTTTTACCAGCAGCGATCCGTATTGCGCAACATTGTTGGCGAGATAGAGGAGATGATCGCCGAATGTTCCCTGCGAGCACCAGATGTTTGTGGTGACGCAATGAAGTTTGCGGCGCTCCGCCAGGTCCATGGCGCGCCGGAGCTGCGTACGGTCTCTCAGTTCCATGTCCGCGTCAATGAACAGCGTATAAGGGGTCGTGGCGAGCCGTGCACCGGCATTGCGCCCAACGGAGGGCAGGCCTCCAGGAATGATCTCGATATCCAGGCGTCCGGCAAAGGACATGGCGAGCTCCTGCGTTCCGTCGGTCGATCCGGCATCAGCCACGTACACCCTGGTAGATTTCATCAGTGGATAGTCCTGATCGCACAGGGAATTCAGGAGCGTCGGTAAAAGCCGTGCTTCGTTCTTCGCCGGAATCACGATGGTCAGTTTGGGTGACATATTCATGGATTGCTACTCCTTCGGGGTCGATGGCGATGTAGGTGCATCGCTCATCCACCCATGCGCCCGAGTTGTAATAGGCAACGCCGTCGCGCTCACGGGCGAGGGCGGCATGCGTATGTCCGCAAAAAATGCGCTCAGCTTTGCCAGGTTTTGCGTAGCTGAGCGCGCCATCCGCTACCTGCTCTGAGAGACGCATCCATCTTGTGTTAAGACGGTCCAGGTAACGGGCCAACCGCTGGTTCTTGGAATCGATTTTCTGCAAGTTCAGGAAGATGAGCTGGCCGACTTTGCTCAAAAAGACGTTGGCTGAATCAAACCGGTCAAACTGGTGGCCATGGATGGCCAGATGCCGCTTTCCGGCGTAGGTCCAGGAGTATTCCTTGTAAACCGGAATGCCGACCAGGTGCGACATGACCTCGGTCAGCCCGTGATCGTGATTGCCCTCCACCCACACCACTTCGATTTCATTCCTGGGATTGGAGAGCTTGCGGATGTGGCCGAGGAATTTCCAATGCTCTTTGGTGAGGCGCCGGAAATTCAAGTCGGCGAAGATGTCGCCCAGAAGAATGAGCCTTTTGAACTGAACAGACTGCAAGAAGCTGAGCGCCGCACCCGCCTGGCTTACGTCGGAACCCAGGTGCAGGTCGGAGATGATGACCGTATCAAAGCACTTTCCCTGCATGCACCATATTTGTAGCAATCGAAGGTTAACGCCACGCGACAACTGTGTGAATATCCTGTGAAAAGCGCAGGGAAGGATAGCGGCCCAGATTCCAGGGCAAGGTTCCAGGCACTGCATTTGACCGGACTGGCCAAAAGTCGTTAAATGTGTGCGCTGTATTGCGGCGACAGGCCCGGCTTTGCTACCGGATGGCCTTTATGCCACGCATTTTTCCGGGATTTTCACCCAGATTTCATCTGTCTGCTGTGTAATGCAACCGCTGACGTTTTTCAGATCCTCGCGTTGACCAGAGAAAAGGAAGGGAGTGCAATATGCATACACCGGGAACCCGATGGGGCTTTCTATTTTTGCTGCTTGCAACCACACTGCTTGCCGGAACCACGGCCATGGCCGAAGGCGATCCGCACAAGGCCAAACACATTATTGTCATCATGCAGGAGAACCATTCCTTCGATAACTATTTTGGGGCTTTGACCTTCGCGCCCGGAAGCCCGTATCATGCGCCGGAACGCAGAGACCGTGACGATAACGACGGCGGCTGCCGCAAAGACGATCACTCCTGCGTGGATGGCCTCTCCTGCCGCATGGACCAAGCCGGCACCTTCATCTGCAGCAACTCCAACCTGGATGACAACGGCAGCACGGTGTTTGCGTTTCATGATTCGCGCCGCTGCGTCGCTCCCGATCTTGACCACGGCTGGGCTAGCACGCATCGCGAAGCCAATTTCAATCACCCCAACGATACTTTGTTCCAGGTGCTGTCCGATGGGTTTGTGCGCATCAACGACAAAACCGAACAGATTGACAATGGAGTGGAAAACGCCACTGACGACCAGACCATGGCGTTCTACAACCAGAACGAAATTCCGTTCTATTACGACCTGGCGCAGAAGTTCGCCATGAACGACCGCTATTTCGCGTCGGTGCTTGGGCCGACTTTCCCCAACCGCTCTTACCTGATGGCCGCCACGTCGTTTGGCCACCTGACTACGAGTGACAGCTTTCCGCCTCCGGGAAGCGGCGGCTACAAGCCGATCACCGGCACTATCTTCGATCTGATGGAAAAGCACGGCGTTACGTGGGCCGATTATTTCCAGGACGTTCCCCAGGGTGGGAGCTTCCGTCCTTTCCCGTCGCCTATCGATCCTCATTTCCTGCCGCTGCCGGTATTTCTGGGGCAGATCGCCGGCTCGCCCGCGCTGCCGCCCTTGCCGCAGGTTTCATTTGTAGATCCGAACCTTGGCGTGCTCGGCATCACAAGGGAAAACGATGAGAATCCGCCGACCGACATTCAGCGCGGCCAGGCATTTGTCTCACAAGTGATCAATGCGGTCCGCCACAGCCCGTTCTGGGCCGACACCATCATTCTGCTCACTTATGACGAGCACGGTGGATTCTATGACCACGTTAGGCCGCCGCGCGCGCGCCAGGGGCATGCTCCCAACCCGGATGGAATCAATCCGGGGCAGTGCGCTGATCTATCCAACCCGCCGCTCAGCTTGCAGCCGGGCCAGGGCGCGGAGTGCTCCAGCAATCTGCTCAGCAAGACTGACACCACAACCAATGACGCTGCTGATTTGTGTCCGCAGTTCGCGCTGAACCCGACCGGGCCGTTTCCGGCGGCCTGCGCCAACTTCGATCAGTACGGAATCAGGGTTCCTTTCGTGGCGATTTCACCCTTCTCCAAACCGAGCTACGTCTCCCATACGGTGGGCGACCATACGTCAATCCTGGCGCTGATTGAGACCGTTTTCATGACGCCCGCAGGCCCGCGCTCCGATGACGATGACGACAATGTCTCGCGCCCGCACCTGACCCGGCGCGATCAGCACGCGAACACGCTGGAAGACATGTTCGATTTCAACAGGTCACCGTCCTTGAACACCACAATCGGCGTGGCGCTGCCACCCGCGGAGGATTGCACGCCGGCGAAGTAACTGCTGAAGTCAAGTTAGTAATCAGGGGCCCAGCCTTTGGCTGGGCCTTTTTTAGCTGACGAGCACCTGAAAAAGGCCGCCCCGCAGGGCGGCCTGGCCTTTCAGCGGAGTGCGTTTTTACTGCACTACCAGTGTTGCCGTGGTGGAGTGGTTCCGGTTTCCGGAGGCTCCCGACA
>DASTPO010000033.1:0-34138 GCA_035762225.1 Candidatus Angelobacter sp. | reverse complement strand
GGGCTGTGCTGTCAGTGCCCACATCAATCAGTTCATGGCCACATTGGCGCAAATAGTCGATCAGGATCGTTTTCAATTCGAAGCCGGCATGGTCCGAGCCAATCGTGATCTTCATAGCCCTTTTCCAAGCATGATATTCGCGCCCTTGAACCAAAATTGCCCTGGATTTCGAGAGTTCTGATGCCGAAGAAACTATTACGTCGGGAGAGCAGCAGAACACTCCATGAGCCCAGAGATAAGCCTACATCTTATTGGATGTTTCGTGGTGTCGGGCGATTTACTTTTGCGAGTTGCCGGAGCGAATTCAGAGAGAGATTTTTTGTGGAAATCGTCCCTGAAGATCAACCCAGCGAGGGACTGGACCAGGGCGGCGCGAGAAAAGAGCAAAAGCCGAGAGCGCTGCCAGGTGAGCAGCGCTCTTGGTTTCTGAAGAGGCAAAAAAGGAGTCAAGACACAAGCCAAGCCGGCGGTGACACCCCCTTGGCAACCACCGCCGTCTTAGTAGGTGCTCTTTCCGTTCATCCTGTTGATTAGTGCAGAAGAGAGCCAAAGCGTTTCATCCTCAGATGAAATTTATTGTCTCGTGTGCCGCCCCCCCCGCATAACCCCCTGAAAAAACAGGCCGTACTCCGATGCATCATTTGCCGCTGGAACCGTTACCCGCGGCTTGCCCGGCGGGCTGGGCATTCTTGACCCATTTATCGAACCACGTCACCATCTCCCATAGCGTATGTTCGGTGGATTCGCGGGCGATGTAGCCATGGGCCTCATACGGCAGCTGGACATAACGGACGATGCCGCCATTACCCTTGATGGCCTGGTACATGCGCTCGCTCTGGATGGGGAAAGTGCCTGAATTATCGTCGGCCATGCCGTGAATCAAAAGGATCGGATGTTTGATCTTATCGGCAAACATAAATGGTGAAACCTTGATGTACATCTCCGGGGCTTCCCAGAGCGTGCGGCGTTCGCTCTGGAAGCCGAATGGCGTCAGCGTCCGGTTGTACGCCCCGCTGCGCGCGACGCCCGCGCGAAACAGATTGGAATGCGCCAGCAGGTTCGCCGTCATAAAGGCGCCGTAGCTGTGGCCGCCAACGCCGACGCGATCGCGGTCTGTTATGCCCATTTCCACGGCTTTGTCGATGGCTGCTTTGGCGCTATCGACTACCTGCTCCACGTAAGTGTTGTTCATGGTGTCAGGATCACCGACTACCGGCATGGTGGCGTTATCCAAAATGGCATAGCCCTGGGTCAGGAGAAAGAGGTGAGAGATTCCGGAAATCATGGTGAAGTGATAGGGCGAGCCGGAGACCTGACCTGCCGTATCAGCATCGTTGAATTCGAGCGGATAGGCCCAGACGATGGTGGGAAGACGCTCACCTTCCTTGTGGCTGGCCGGCAAATAGAGCGTAAAAGACAGCGGAACACCATCGGCGCGCTTGTAGGTGACCAGCTGTTTGGTGATGCCGTGCAACTGTGGCGCTGGATCTGGAAAGTTTGTGAGCGCTTTCTTCTCAGAACTGTTGGCGGAACGGGCAAAATAGTTCGGTGGCTCCGTCGGACTTTCATGCCGGGTGATGAATTTTGTCCCGTCGTCGGCGGTTAACGCCACCACCGATTCGTACTGACCGTCTTCGCACTGAAAAACCCTCTCGGCTTTTTGTGTATCCAAATCAAAGCGGTCCAGGAAAGGGAATTCGCCTTTGGGTGAAGCGCCGTTTCCGGCAAGGAAGATAGCGCTGCCTTGCTGCCGCACCACGCGCTGGCCGTTGGAAAGAATTTGCGTCAGAGGTGTTCCGGGATCGCGATATCGATCACGGACGGACCGCTCCCAAATCAGCTTGGGTTGCGCGCCCGGTTTGCCTATATCGATGAGAAAGGTGCGTACCCAACGGCGATCACGATTGTAATCGCGCACAAAGCCGAGGCCGCCTTCGGTCCACTCAATCGCAGCGCCGCCGCGAAAGCCGCCGCCGGCAGGAGAGAAGCGCTGTTCCAGTTTAACCAGTTCCTGAGGATCATCGTTAAACGGGGCACTCAGCATCATGATTTCATCGCGGAACGGGGCCTTAGCTTTTGGATCGCCGCCGTCCAGTGCGTCTGCCCAGATCAGGGTGGCGGATTTGGACGGGACCCATTGGTAGTCACGCGGACCGAGCGGCACTCCCTCAATGGGGACGTGCTCTTCCAGAGGCAGGCTGGCGACTTTATATTCCACCTTGCCCGCCAGGTTCCAAACCTCCACTTCTCGAGGAAATCCTCTTTCCGGCAGAACGTAAGAATACGGCCGGTGGATGCGAACCACGAGCAGGTGTTTGCCATCGGGCGATGGTTCAATCTGGGCGAATATCCCTGGCTTGCCGATCGGAGTAGGGACTCCGTTCTTAATCAAGGTGAGTTGCGCGGTGGCATAGTAGTCGAAGAGATCTTCATCGTGCGGGTTTTGCAAGAGATCTTCAAACGTGGCGACGGGCGCGCGTTTGCCATCGCTTTCCTGAATGATGGGGCCGCCAGGAATCTTAGGGACGACCGGGGGATTACCGCGGGTGGTGGGCACCGTCTGGACCAGAAGTGTCTTGCCGTCAGGCATCCACTGCACAGGCTCGCCAAGCACCGCGCTGACTCTTATCTTGGGAACAGCAGCGGCAGTGTAGGTGCCAAGCTGCCCGATCCACAGCTCGATGTCAGTGGCCGTGGTATTGGTAAAAGCGAAATGCTGGCTGTCTTGCGACCATTCGGGCACGCTCAGATAGGCATTACGCGGCGTCGCAACCACTGCCTGTTCATTGCCCAGTGCGTAATAGAGGTGCAAGCCAACAAGACGCGGAGGATGGTGGCGTCCATTTGTGGCTGGATTGATTCGCAATCCTGCCAGGCGCAGCATGGGCTGAGCAAGGTCCGCGATAGGCGGGTTGGCGAGACGATCGGCGGCCAACAGCCACTTGCCGTTGGGACTGACCTGCACCAGCGGAGAAGGAGGCGCGTTCAAAATGTCAGAAATCGGTTGAGGTGCTTTCTGGTAGCCGTGGATTCCGGATCGATCTTCCGGGATCGATTGTTGAGCAGCGCCTATTGAAGGGAAAAAAGAAGCAACTAGAAAGACGAGCGGAAAAATAACAAGGGGATGCATCCGGTTACGCATAAATACCACCTGTCTGCGATTTATTAGAACGCATGAGTCTATCCAAAGTTGAGAGCGATTTGAACAAAATGTTCGACCTGAGTTGACCTGTTTGCCTGGCTGCTCACAAACGTTGTCTTTCCACCGCTGGCTAGTCGTTCACATGCTCTTGATACAATACTGATCGGGGCGACGCTGGATTGAGCGTAATCAAATGCCAGAGGATCTTATTGGATGAAATTGTCCGTCGTCATGCCGGTCTATAACGAGCGCGCCTCCTTGCGCGAAGTGATAGGCAAGGTGTTGTCTGTTCCGCTTGAGCTTGAACTCATTTGCGTAGATGACGGTTCAACCGACGGCTCTGCGGCTCTTCTTACGGAGCTGCAAGCCTCGGATTCACGTCTAAGAGCATTCATGCAGCCATTCAACCAGGGAAAAGGCGCTGCTCTCCGAAAGGGGATACAGGAAGCGACTGGAAGCTTTGTGATCATTCAGGATGCGGATCTCGAGTATGATCCAGCGGAATATCCAATCCTTCTGAAACCTCTAGTGGATGGCAAAGCTGATGTCGTGTATGGCTCCCGGTTTATAAGTGGGCATGCCCATCGTGTCTTATATTTCTGGCATTCCGTGGGAAACCACTTTCTAACCTTATTATCAAACGCTCTAACCAACATCAATTTGACTGATATGGAAACCTGTTACAAGGTATTCCGTCGTGAGATTATCCAATCCATTCCGATTGAGGAGAACAGGTTCGGATTTGAGCCCGAAATCACCGTCAAGTTGGCGAAGCGGCACCTGAGAATTTATGAAGTGGGAGTCAGCTATTGGGGCCGCACCTACGAAGAAGGCAAGAAGATCGGATGGAAAGATGGATTCCGCGCAATCTGGTGCCTCCTTAAGTATTCATTCAAAGAATCCTGGGTTCCCCGTCCGGAGCGGGTTGTCGAGCACGCTTCCGGAGCCGCCGGCCAGCATTCTGAGAAAGTAATATCGACTCGCGAATAAGGCCTCCTTTCCATGCTGAACTTTTGAAAAAGACCAGACCTTGGAAGTTAATCACCTCGCCAAATACAGCAAAGCGTCCTTGGGTGAGAATGCGCTGATTGTAGAGTCAATCATATCGAGGAATAGCAGCAGGTGTTAGCTCGACCCCAAGGCGAATGGCATGTTACTATCCCGAAATGCACCAGGCCCTTTGGTGGTCCAGACATGTTGGTGTTGGTCCAATCATTATCTACCTTGTCCCGCTCCTTCTTCTGGGCGAGCATCTAAGAACAGCTTTCAACCCGCTTTCAGACCGTATCCTGGGTATGACTCTATCCACATTCAACCGGACCCGCCGAGGATTGCTTGTCATTGCCCTGCTAGGTGCGACCCTTCTGACGGGGAGAATCCTGGTACGAACGGTCGTAACGCCGCCGCAGTGGGACTTCCAGGCCCTGTGGATGTATGGAATGGTCGCAGACTCGGGACAGAATCCCTATCTGCCCGGTCCGTATCAGGCTTCAGTCGAGCCTGGACCCTTAGTAGAAGGCTTTCAAGAGGAAGTATTGAATGTGGGTGCCGTATATCCTCCGCCCACGCTCCTGCTGTTTGGCACAATAGGGCGGCTCCCGTTGCGTACCGCAATTTTCCCTTGGATGATTGTGCAGACGCTCGCGTTCCTGGGTATGGTGGTGTTGCTGTGGCGCAATTTTCTGCCTCAGAGCGGAGGTGAGGGCCTCGCGCTGGTATTCACGATGGCTCTCCTTCTTCCGGCTACCATTGCGACATTCGGGCATGGCCAGGTCAATTTTCTGGCCGTACTATGTGTTTTGGCGGCCATGCAGGCGCGCAACCGCTTCTCCGGTGGAGTCTATCTCGTCGGTGCCGCAATTTTGAAGCTCTTATATGGAGCGTTGTGGTTATATCCATTGCTGCGTTGGCGCCGGCTGCCCGTGATCGGGATCGCGCTGGCAAGCGTGATTGCCATGGCGGCGTCCGCGGTTGTGTTTGGACGGGCGGTGGTCGCAACCTATTTGTATGACAACCCGGTCACGCACCGCATGCCCTCGTATTATTTTTCCACGTATGTGAACCAATCGCTGCTGGGTGAGAGCTTACGTTTGGCGCCATATCACATGCCAGCTTTCGGCCCGCCCATGCGGAATTTTCTCTATCTAATCAGCGCAGCAATCGTCGGCTTCATCACAGTATGGCTGGTAGTGCGTTTGCCGCGTACGCAAGCAAATGAAGATACGGCCTTCAATCTCTTGATTCTCGCGGGCATGTTGATCTATCCCTGGACTATCAGCAATTACTTTGTCTTGCTGCTGGTTCCAATGGGATTCCTCTGGGCGCGCCGTAGCGAGTCGCCGATCGGTTTCGGCTGGACCCTTTTCCTGATAAGCGCGGTGTATCCAATCACATATTTTGCCAACGGCTCATATGCAATTGTGGCGACACTGCTGCTTTGGACGGCGATAGTGTGGATAGCGGCGCTCGCACTCAAGGATTCTTCCCGGAATGTAGCGCCCGACAGTGTCAAGCAACCAACTCTTGCGATATCTTGAACTTCTCGTTCTGAAGATCCCTGGGAATTGGCTTCAGTTTTCCGCCAGAGCTATAGCTGCCGCAAGCGTGGCGGATTTTTCGTCGACGGTCCAGGGTGGACCGAGCGCACGGCCCAGGTCCGCAATTCTCTTATGCAACGTCGAGGCGGCTTTGCCAAAAACATGATTGGCCCTCTGCTCCAGGTCGCGTTCGCGGATCCCGCTTACCGGAACCTCTAGACGCTCCAGGGATTGGCGGAAAGCCTGGCGAAAGAACTCGCCTTCCGCGGTATGAATCAGCGCATGGGAGCCCAGGATTTCATCCAGATCAGGAAGCTCGCGGGCCGAGCTCAATAGGATAGCTGAGACAACCGGATTGAAAGCCCGCTGGTGCAGGAGATCGAGGATTTCGCGGAGTCCATCAAAAGCCAGCCGCTTCGAATCAGTGGCGCATTTGGCCAGGTGGCGTTCGGCGGCCCGCAACTCCATGTTTTCCGCAAAATGATAGGGCTGGGCTACACCTGGAAGCCGCGCATCGATGATGACAACTTTGCGCCGCTCGATAATTTCTTCATTCCCCGGCCTTCCGGAGATCGCTACCAGCGCACCCCACCCAGAGTGGACACGAATTCCAATTGCGGCCCGCCTCATGGGCATACTGTACTCTCCGCGTGATTAACGGAAAAGGCGAATTCGCTGGTCACTGGCTCAGCCGACAGGCCCAATTTCTGCGGTTACGTCGCATTTCAATGCTGCCACGACTGACCTGGAGAAACACGAAGATTTCTTGCATTTGCCCAGTAAAAACTGCTGTCGGCCGGTCAGGGGACATTGTTGCTTCCTGCGGGATTCTAGTGGACTGGGCCCGTTTTTTGGTTACTTATGTCACTATCGCGGCGCTCGGAGTTGTACTACCTTATGTCTACCTGGTACATGTACCTCGGAGTGCCCAAAATGACGGATGCGGTAATTAAAGAAACAGCAATTAGAGAGGCCAACCAGGCCTTTCACAAGCAAGTGACCAATCAGGTAGCGCGCATTACCGGCGAACTCAATCGCCTGGAGCAACTGCTGAACGCCGGCATGGTGGACCGGCGTGTTCTGAGCGAATTCCGCTATGCAGTGGACCGTGCCCGGCAAACCGGCTGGCAGGTGGAAAAATGGCTGGATGGAGATGGCCGCGAACTTTCAACGATGATCACCGATGAACGGGTGCGTTGCATTACGCGCATGTGCAATCAACTGGCGTCAGAGCTTGAAGTGGAAGGAAAGCACTTGGCGGGGACGGAAACCCTTCGCCACTCGTTGCACAAGCTGGATGGCGTGCTCGCCAAGGCTGACTAGGACTTCTGCCACCTGCGGCTGGTAAGATATTTGCCAGCCTATGAAGAGACTTTTTGCAGCGACAATCATCGCCCTGCTGGTTTACCCCGCGCCGGCCCAGCAACAAAATAAACCGCAATGGAGGCCCTACGTCTTTCCCGACGACGGCTTCAGCATTTCGCTTCCCACCCCGACCACTCCGCACAACGACGGCGGCGATCGCCATATCCACGTGTACACCGTTCGTCTGTCGGACGGGACCATTTTTAACCTGAGGGCAGTTCACAGGCTCATGGACTGTGACACAACGCTTGCTGATCTGTGGGACAAAGCCCAAAACAACGTCGATGAGAAGGAGCCAGTTATCAAGGGCTCACTCAAGCAGGTTTCGCTGGCGGGATTGCAAGGGCTCGAGTACGAAACGGGCCAGGCCGGGGAACGCAGCCTCCATCGCTTTCATTGCGGCAACAAACTCTTTTACATCATCAGCGCAGGATATAAGGGGAAGCGGCCGGCGGACGTGAACCGCATCATTGAATCCTTTCAGGTGGTAAATCCGGCGCACCAGTAGAAAGAGACATGTTCGCGCAATAGCTTGAACAAGAGCGCAGCTGGTTGGAGAGCTGTCTTCTCCTGCGTCTGTGCGAAAAGGGATTCTGATTTTTCTAGAGCACGGCAGTTTCATGCAGCAGTTCGCCCCGGCTAAAGCGTCCAAAGCCGACGACGGAAACATCATCCACTACATCTGTTTTTCCCTGCAAAATCAGATCAGCCAGTATTTTACCCGTGGCCGGGGAATGCATCACTCCATGCCCGCTGAAGCCGTTGGCCAGAAAGAAGCCGGGCACCCCGGCAAGGGGCCCGAGAATACAGTGGTGATCGGGAGTCATCTCGTAGAGTCCCGCCCAGGCGCGCCTGGGATTGATGGGAAGATTCTCAAAGACCGGAACCCTGTTTGCTGCATGGGTGAGGATTTTCTCGATGAAAGAAGGTTCAAAGTCAGTCTTGTATCCAGGCGTTTCCTCAGGATCGTTCCAGGCAAGCAGAAAGCCACGGCCTTCCGGCCGGAAGTGAAAGCCTGTGCTCATGTCGATGACCATGGGAGCAGTATGAGGGAAGTCTGAAAATGGCTCAGACGGCACAAGCATGCGACGCAGCGGTTCAACCGGGAGATCGATGCCCGCGAACCGGGCCACCTGCGCCGACCACGCCCCCGCGGCGTTCACCACGTTGCGGGTGGCTACCGGCCCGCGTGTGGTGTCAACAGAGAAGGAGCCATTTCGGTCCGTGGTAATGCCGATGACTTCAGTTTTCTTCCACAATGTGGCGCCGTGCTCAACAGCCGAGGCCATAAAACCGTTCATGACGCTATAGGGATCGACGAAGCCGTCGGTGGAGCAGAAGCTGCCGCCGAGAACGTCATCGGAGCGAAGCTGTGGCAGCATGGCGCGGATCTCGCTGGCAGGAAGCAAGCGTGCTGTGGTGAGGCCGAGTTTTTTCTGGCGATCAAAGTTATCGCGCAGGTACGCTAGATGTGAATCTTTTGTAGCCAGAAAGAGATAGCCCTGCGGACGATAATCAGCTGGGTGACCTACGACTTCTTCGAAGTTGGCGTAGAAGGGAATCGAGTACAGCGACATCTGGATGTTTACGGACGTGGAGAACTGGGCGCGCACGCCGCCCATGCTCTTTCCCGTCGATCCCTTGCCCTGCGAACTTTCGCGTTCAATGACCAGGACGCTCTTGCATCCGGCATGAGTGAGATGCCAGGCAACGCTGGAGCCGACGATACCGCCTCCGATGATGACAACATCCGCAGTTTGCATGCCTATTTGGGCTTCAATGCTTCCCATTGCTTGAGGAGAGCCTGCGCCTGAGCAAGGTTCTTTTCCGCCGCCTGGGACTGCTGCTGGGTGGGCGCCGTATCTGCGCTGTCAACGCCGACGATGAGCTGGCTCAAATTGCCGATCACCTGTCCGAACGCAGGAGGTTGTGCTCCACCTTCGGGCGGCGCTTCGCCGCGTCGAGGGCGCGCTCCGGCTAGTCTCTTTTCATCCTCGGCCGAGATTTTTCCTGCCTGCGCGGCCGCGTGGATTTCGTCAACCGCCTGAATCGCCTGCCGCAACGCCTGAGTAAGTTTCAGTTCAAGCTCAAATTGCTTTTCCAGTTCCAGGGAGGAAGCCTTTATCCGCGGATCCATGGTGAGCCTAAACGGCTGCATATAGGATTTGCCGTCAGCCGTCAGACGAACTTTATATGAGCCGGGAAGGGCCTGCGGTCCTGCAGGCTCGCGGGGCACATCACCTCCAGCCACGGTGAACATGCTGTAGCCGGGCTGGGAGATTGCCGGAGAGGAATAGCGAAAATCCCAGAGAAAACGATGCATTCCAGCAGCAGTCGACAGAGGTTCCGAGGGCTTGAACCAATACGACGGAAAAGCCGGCGGGGAAGGCGGACGGAAGGGCTGATCGTGGCTGGAGTAGGTACGGACCACGCTATCTTTTGTGTCCAATATTTCAATTTTAACTTCGCTTTGCGTGGAAGACTTCAAGTAGTAGTAGAAGATTGCGCCGGGTGGCGGGTTCTCACCGGCCGGTTCTTCAGGCGGCAAAGGCGTGTCGCCGTGTGTGCTGGCGCGGATGCGCATTGCCTTGGATGGTGCGAAGAGATATGCCGGCGATGCCTCCATCGCTGCCGTGAGCTGGCGCAGCGGAGAAATGTCATCAAGGATCCAGAATGCACGGCCGTGGGTGGCGGCGACCAGGTCATTCTCCTTAATCACCAGGTCATGCACGGGTGATACCGGCAGATTGAGTTGAAGGGGTTGCCACGAGTCGCCATCATTAATGGAGAAAAAGACACCGAGTTCAGTGCCGGCGAACAGGAGGCCTCTCTTGACGGGATCCTCACGGACGGCACGGATGTAGGCGCCAGAGGGAATACCGATGTTGATTCGCGCCCAGGTCTTGCCATAATCGCGTGTGCGATAGATGTAAGGACTCAGGTCATCAAGACGGTGCCGATCGACAGCGGCGTAGGCTGTTCCAGGGTCAGAGTGTGAGGGTTCAATCAGGCTGATCTTGCTCCAGTCAGTCAAGCGTTGGGGTGTGACGTTGGCCCAGGTTTTGCCGTTGTCGCGCGTGAGCTGAATGAGGCCGCTATCGGTGCCAACCCAGATTTGACCGGCGGAGACAGGCGACGGCGCGATGGTATAGACCACTCCATGGCCGCGGGCTTTGGCATTTTCCACGGTCAACGGGCCATCTTGAGAAGCTGCGGGATCGGCTCCGGTGAGATCAGGACTGATTTTTACCCAGCTATTGCCGCGATCGGTGCTGCGCAGAAGGTTTTGCGATCCGAAGTAAAGCGTGTGTGGATCCTGGGGAGAAAAGACTAGAGGAGATGTCCATGTATAGCGATGGTCGGGATGCGCTTCACCGAAGTTACGAACAGCGTCAGGTGCGATGTTTTGTGCCTGGCCGGTACGGCGATCATAGCGAAAGAGCTCACCGTAAGTGCCGCCGCCGTAAATGATGTTTGAATCAGACGGATCCGGCGCGATGTAGCCGCTTTCTCCCGCGCCGGCGGGGTGCCAGTCACGAAAAGTGATGGAGCCGTCATTGCTGCGGCTGAGAATGTAGACGCTGCCGCTATCCTGCTGCGCGCCATAAACGTGATAGGGGAAATCGTTGTCGACGGCAACGTGATAGAACTGCGCTGTGGGCTGGTTGAACCAGCTGCTCCAGGTGCGGCCGCCGTCAACACTGATGCCCGCGCCCTGATCGCTGCCAAAGATCATGCGCTGGGGGTTGGCGGGATCGATCCAGAGGGCGTGGTAATCGTCGCCGCCGGGCGCGCCCTTGATCGCCGTGAAGGTTTTGCCCGCGTCAGCCGAGCGATAGATCGACACGTTGGGAAGGTAGACGGTGTTTGGGTCTTTGGGATCGGCATAAACTTCGCCGAAGTACCAGAGACGGCCGCGAATGCGGGGGTCGGTGCCAGTTCGCAGCCAGTTCACGCCTCCGTCTTCAGACTTAAAAAGTCCGCCGTCTCTGGTGTCAATAAGTGCGTACACGCTCTGGCCATGGGTGCCGCGAGCAATGCTCAGGCCCACGCGACCCCAGTCGCCGGCAGGAAGGCCGCCTCCGGTCACGGGACTCCACGTGGCGCCGCTGTCAGTTGACTTATAGATGGCGCCGGTCACGGTTTCAGGCGGATAGGCGCTCCATGGTGGACGCTGGTCATGTACCAGAGCTGCCCACACAATCTGGGGATGATCGGGGTCGAGCTGTACGTCGACGGCGCCTGACTTTTCGTCGCGAAAGAGGACCTTCTTCCAACTGGAGCCGCCGTCAGTGGAGCGGAACACCCCGCGCTCCGCGCTTGAACCATAGGCGCTCCCCATGGCGGCTACCAAAACGAGATCAGGATTGCCCGGATCGATGACAATTCGGCTTATATGACGCGTAGCTGAGAGGCCGATATTTTTCCAGGTGCGCCCGGCATCAGTAGATTTGTAAACGCCGTTACCGTAGGTGAGGTTGGAACGAAAATCAGCTTCGCCGGTGCCAACGTAAATGACATCGGGACTAGACGCAGAGACAGCGATTGCGCCAATGGAAGAGATTGGCTGGCTGTCAAAAATCGGCTCCCAGGTAACACCGCTGTTGACCGTCTTCCATACACCACCGCCCACGCCGCCGAAATAATAGACGTTCGGCTGGCCTTCCACGCCGCTGACTGCGACGGTGCGTCCGCCGCGATGCGGGCCGATCATCCGCCAGCGCAGACCGCTGTAAAGGCTGGGATCAAGCTGCTGGGCTAGGCCGACAGTGGACAAGAGGACGAGAAGGGCAAGGCGCGGGATGAAACGCACAAGGAATAAGAATTTCGGCATAAGCAAAGCATTGTATAAGGAGAGGCTTCCGCTTGCTGAGGATGATCTGGTAAATTCGACGGTACTCCATCCTGCAATTTGAGCAAAGGGACTTCCATGCAATTCAGGGAAAAAAGTGTGCCTGGCTACGAGCGTGTAGTCACGGGTACGGATGAAGCCGCGGCCTACCAGGGAATTGTTGTGATCCACTCAACCAGACTGGGTCCAGCGGTGGGCGGAACCCGGTATTGGAGCTATCAATCCGAAGATGACGCGATTATGGACGCGCTCCGGCTGGCCAAGGGGATGACCTACAAGAACGCGCTGGCAGGCCTGCCGTTTGGGGGCGGAAAGTCGATCATACGGCGCGACACCAAGGCCGCTGACAGGGAGAAACTGTTTCGCGCGCACGGGCGAATGGTGCAGACGTTCGGCGGGAAGTACTTTACCGCGGAAGACGTCGGTACCAGCCCCGCTGACATGGAACACATATTGAAAGAGACAAGTTATGTAGCGGGGTTGCAGGGAAGGTCGGGCGATCCTTCACCGCATACCGCGCGCGGAGTCTTTCGAGCCATGCAGGCCGCGGCGCGGCACCGATGGGGCAGCGATAACCTGTCGGGAAGGACGGTGGCGATCCAGGGCTGCGGACACGTGGGATATTTTCTGGCGGGAGAGCTGGCGCGTGTGGGGGCGAAGCTGGTAGTAGCCGACGTGGACACGGCAAAAGTGAAAAGGGTGGTGGACGAGCATGGAGCTAAGGCCGTTGCGCCTGAAAATATCTATTCGGCGCGGGCCGACGTGTTTGCGCCCTGCGCGCTGGGTGGCATCCTGAATGACCAGACCGTCCCAAAGTTGCACGCGGAAGTGGTGGCGGGCGGAGCCAACAATCAATTGCTGGAGCCGCGCCATGGCGATGCGCTGGAAAGGCGCGGGATCGTCTATGCGCCGGATTATGCCGCGAATGCCGGCGGAGTGATCAATGGCTGCTGCCGCGAGATGCTGGGCTGGGATGTGCCGCGCACACTCGAAAAAATCGACGCGATCTATGACACGTTGCTGACGATCTTTGCCACGGCCGAACGCGAAAAGATCCCGGCCTATCAAGCGGCTGACAAGTTGGCGGAAGAGCGATTTGGCGGGTAGGCGGCTCAGACTTTTGGCTTCTTTCTCACGTACAGCAACTTATCTATTTCTGCGACAACGCTGCCGCCGGCATCTTTGACCACCACTTGAAAGTGCGGTTCGACCTTGGATTGGACCTCGGCAGCGGCACGAATGTCAGCGATTTGTGCTTCGGTCAGGCGGAAGGAGGCCTTCATCAATCCCTTGCCGGGCTTTTTGAAGCGGATGGTGGCGGCTTTGTCCCAGACGATGTAATCAGGGCCGAGGATATTGATCAGCATGAGCATATAGAAGGGATCGCACATGGAGTAAAGCGATCCGCCGAAATGCGTGCCTACGTAATTGCGATTGTAAAAGCGAAGCGGCATCTCGACCTCGGCGTTAAGGAAGTCATCGGAGATGTGGGTGACGCGCACCGCTGCTCCCAGGTAAGGCGGATAGAGATTGATCCAGCGCTTAAGCTTCTTAGCGGCCTTGCCGCGGTGATTGCCGGCCATAATTTAAAGGTTACTCCCGGTCGAGATGATTGCGTGCCTTGGCTCACACTGAGGAGCGCACCATTAAGGAGTGCGCGACAGCGCACCCCTGATTCTTAGATCCCGGCGCTATTTCTTTTTGGCGGCGGCGCCAGCTTTCTTCGGCGCAGCCTTGCCCTGGCTGTGAGAAGGATCGTCTGCCGGGTTGACGTAAGTCAGCTTGAAAGGTCCAGTGCTGCTGACCTGCAATTCGGTTTCACCCTTCGCCATCGCGTAGTGATTGTGATGAGGTGGCACAACAGCCAGTGAATGAGTTGGCAACGTGGTCAATGTGCTCTCATCAAACTTGTCGCCCATTCCAACGTGGAATTCACCGGAAAGAACGGTTACCTGCTCCGCGGCAGGATGCCAGTGAGGCATGATCCTGTAGCCATCGGGAAGCTTGAGACGGATGGTAAACGGGCCGGGCTTGCCGGGATCTCCGGCGAGGACGGCAAATTGTGCGCCGGCAGGAAACACGGGGGGCGCAGGGCCCCACTGGACCTTATCCGGGGTTACGACCACTGGAGCAGGGCCGGCTGGTTTGGCCTTGGCGGCCACTTTCTTCGGTGCGGCCTGTGCAAAAGCTAAAATCGGCAGCAATAGTGAGATCGCCAACAGTCTACGCATGTATCCCTCCAAATTTTGGAAAGCTGAGCTCTCTTGGGCACCAATTTTACACACACAAGCGGCAAGGAAGTATCGGCAGGCAGAAAAAATGAAGACAAACAGCATGCAAACGAATCTTCTTTCGCAGCGCGATGGTGGAGAAATTTAACTCAAGGGGAATAGCGAATGATGGTTGATACGACGGTGTTCACCGCGTTTCTGCTGGTCGCGGGCCTGGCTGCGGCAAGCGGCAAAAGAATCAAGCTGGAGGGGACGGTTCGCAGCAACCTGCCTTTCAGTGATGCCGTGTGGCACGGGAATACGCTTTATCTGTGCGGCCACATCGGGCTGGATCCGAAGACGGGAAAGCCGGGAGCGACGCCGGAAGAAGAGGCCCGGCTGGTAATGGATGGGGTGGAGCGGACGCTCGAGGCTGCCGGCCTGACCATGGGCGATTTGCTATCGGTCCAAATCTTCTGTTCTGACGTGGCGCTGTTTGAGAAGTTCAACGTGGTTTACCGGACATATTTCACTGGTGACTATCCGGCGAGGGCATTTCTTGGGTCGGGCAAGCTCTTGTTTGACGCGCGGTTTGAAGTGCAGGCCATCGCGGGAAAGAGCTAAGTTTTTGCAAACCACGGCGGAAGGGCCGATTGAGTTCAAGCGCGAAGAGGCTGGCCAGCCAGGAAAGACGCGAGGGAGTAATTCATAAGTTCGCCAATGCGCCCGATGGTGACATCTGCGGGCGGATACGCCGCAACAATCTTAGGATCCAGGGCGTAGTGGCCTTGTTTGGGGAAGACCGTGGTGACGCGCGCTCCCCAGATTTTCTTCACTTCGGTGAGGATGCGGATCTTGTCATCGATCAGCACATAGTGATCTGCGGGGAACCGGCGCTCCACGTCATCCAGCTCGCGCTCCTTGTGAATATAGATCAGCACGTTGCCGTCGACGGACTCAAAGATTCCGGAACGCTCCACCTTCAGGGGCTGGAAGACCACGTCGCCATCCGACAGGATTACGGCCTTGCCCCATTGCTGTACGTGCTGCACGGCGTCGAGCGAGTCAGGATAGAGACGGGTGGCGAAAGGGTAATTGACCAGGAAGTGCGAGACGGCAAGCAGGCTGGGATCGCGCGGATATTGCAGGCGATAACGCTGCAGGGCGCCGAGATAATCGGCGTAGCCAAGTTCGGTGCGCAGCTGCTCAAAGATGTCCCAGTAAATCTGCTGCCGCTCAGGGCCAACCTGCTTTTCGAGGTAGCGCTTTAGATCGACGGTGACGCGATCGTTATCGAGCAGGGTATTGTCGACGTCGAAGAGAAAGACCAGGCTGGGCATAAAGTTCGCTACACCGGAATTGTAACTGCAGAGTGTGTGTGGCCCCAACCGAAGGATTGGAAGGCTCTCGCGATCTCCGCGCTAGGCGCGCAAAAACAAAAGAGACGCCGGTAGTGATCAGCCGGCGTCCTCGTACAGAGAAATGTGTGAAGTCGGGGCCGCAGTTTATGCTGATGCGGCGCGGACTTGCCCTGCTTGAAACGCTGCTTTGACCTCAGGCTTCATCAGGTACCAGATAATGGTGGCGTGGATACCCAAGAAGATCAACGTGATTACGAAGCTACCGATATTAAAGTGGGTTAGAGACCCCAACAATCCGAATAGCTGAAAACAGGCGCCGATAGCGGACAGGACGATGGCAATTATTCGGGCCCAGTTCTTCAACTTCAACAGCCCCACGCCCACGAAAGCGTCGATGGCGCCAAAGACCAGAAAAAATATCCCCATGCCGGCACCTAGCACACCCATCATGGTTGCCAGTCCGGAGCCACCCTGGCCCTGTTGGCTCATCATCGCGGCCATGGTGCCGCCGCCCACGATGAAGAGGATTCCAGCCAGAGCAAGAAAGGCAGCTCCCAGAAAATACAGAATTGAAATCACAATTACGCCCGCAGGCTTGTTCATACGCATCTCCTCCTATTTAAGGGTTGCTGGCGGGTATTGTAAGCACGATTTGAGCGAACCAAGCCTATATATTTTTGCCGGGGTTAACCCGCAGGTACTGCCCAAGGCAGTCTTTTGGTATGGACTGAATCGGGTTTTCAGTTTGTGTGACGGGTTGTCGGGAGACAAACGCGGTCAACCGGCAGCGGGGCGTTTGCTCCCATGAATAAAAACTTCTAAGGTGGGCTAAACCAGCTTGAGCAGCCGCTCGCGCCGGGCTTCCCAGTCGTCACTGGAGAAGATTGTGGGGCCAACCTCAATGAGCCGGGGCAGCATGTTAAAGACGGATACTGGGGTCCAGAAGCCGCCGGCGCGGGTACGAAGGCCGCGCTTGTTCAGCTCCGCGGCCACCAGGGTGATGGAATAATCCTGAACTATCAGCTCCATCATCTGCACCAGGACTATGCGTTCGTCAGGATCTTCTTCGAGGCGGCTGCAATCGAGGGCCACGCGCAGGCCGTATGGAATTTCTTCCACCAGGACGGCTTGCTTGGTATCGTCGCCGGGGATTTCACGGCGCCATTCCATGGCCACCAGTTTCCAGCCAGCTTCGGTTTTCTGGCGGACGTATTCCATATCCACGGAGCCGGTCACGATCTCACGAATGCGCTCGATCTTAGCCATTGGACCTCCCATCCAGCTGGTTCCAGGTTCACTCATGAGCAAGCATAATGCCAAGCTCGAGAGGGAATTCAAATAGTTGAGAGACATTCATTTAGCTGACAGAGCTGGGCGGGACGTCCATGATCAAAGTGCGCGGTTACGGGATGGCTCGTTCGAAAATGAACAGTGCAATTCGTCCCGTTGACCGACCAATGTTCTTGAAATCGCGGGCTGAAACGACACGACCTGCGCAGGCGACCCGAGGCAGCAGAGCGCCCATCCAAAGAGTTTGGAAAAGAGGTCGGGCAGATGATCCGAAAGCTGAAATCAGGCGAGTACCGGTTGTACTCGCGCAAGAGGAACCCGAAGACGGGCAAGCGACGGAACCTGGGCACGTTCAAGTCGCTGGAGAAGGCCAAGGCGCACGAGCGCGCGGTGCAATACTTTAAACGTCATTAAAGGGAGACAGGGGCATGACGAGCGAGAAGCAACGGGCTGCAGCGAGGGCCAACATCAGGAAAGCCGCGCGGGCAACGCGACAGATGAAAACGATTGCACATCTGCCTAAGGGCACCAGAACCGCACTGGGCAAGCAGGGCGCCAAGGTTGCGGCCAGAAAGCGCCAGAAGCGCGCGGCGTAGAGGCTGGCAACCGAATACCTGAGCTACGGCTGAGGCGGTTGAAGCGCAGTCAACGATTCGCTCTCCGGCGACGGTGTTAGAACCAAAGTGGCCGTGATACGGTCAAAGAAAACGGAATGAAACATTGCCGCGGGAAGAAGGCCATCCTGGGGATCGGAAACTTTCGGCTGGTCATTCCGCAACACCACGACCTCAATCTGCGGAAGCCGGGCGCTTGCAATGGCAAAATCCGCGACCTCCAGAAGATAAGCGCTATGTTCGGCCAGGTTAGTGGAGACCTGCATCATGCGGCTGGTTTTTTGGGCGCCGCGACTGGCAACAAGCTGTGAAAGCCGGTGTTCAAAGACCAGCGGCTGTGAAATACCAGAATCCAGGGCGAGCTTCCATATCCCGTTTGGAGCGGCGGTCGATGCGACCGATACTAACAGTCGAGACTCATTGATGGTCAAGGGAACCCGCAAGCCCATGGGCACTGGTGCGTTTTCAGGGGAAGGATAGAGCTCCAGGGACGGACGATCAAAATCGAGCCGGAAGGAAAAATGGAGGAGAAAATTCATTCCCAGCACACCGCGGATCCTTCTATCCAATACGGTAAGTTGAGTCAACGGGATGGCCAGAGCTTCCAGGTTGGAAATGGACGCCGGGCCGGCGGTGAATTTTTTCAGGAAATATCTTGGCACAGCCGCGGAGCTGGCAAGGCTCGCGAGCTGCAGCCGGTCACGCGACTGCAGCGATAGATCACGGGCTAATACGGGATCGATGAGCGTGGTGTTGGTGCCGGTGTCAACCAGAAAATCAAATGGACCGGAGCCATCGATGGTTACACCGATGATCATGAGATATCCGTGAAGCACGCGCGCCGGAAGCACGTTGGTGGTTTGGATCTCGGGAGTGGCGGGCAGCGCGCCGGCGAGAGCTGCACAAAATAGTAATGAGACGCTGAGGCCCAGTGTCTTTGTTGCGGCAAATGCCATTGGTCTTCTCCGAGCGTTATGAAGCGGCTCGAGGGAAGCCGTGACTCTGGTATCGTCGGCCCGTTCGGATTTAGCGACTAGATGACTTTTGGACGCGGACCTGTCGTGCTGCGGCGCGTCGAGGCAACATAGGCGCGCTGAAGAGTGTGCGTGAGCGCAGCATGACTGTCAGCGTCATTGCGTGGTGAGCGCATAAACACTAGCGGAAACGGTGCTAAACAAAATGGGCCTGACGCGCGGAAAAAAGGACAACGTTCAATAGTCACGTTACCGCGCGGCGGCTCTTCGCGGAACTTTGGTGATGGTAATCGGCTGAACACTTCGCGGTCCGGTAAGAGTGACGCGACTGCTGTGAGCGATTGCCGCCGGCAGTTGATCGACGCCAGAATGAGCGTGATAGAATCGCGCGCGACTCCCGCCGATGTCCAGTGACTCTCAACCATCCGAGACGCACGCGAACCAGCCCGGCAGTGTCCATTTGCGACGCAGCATGGGGCTTGCCGCCGCCACTTCCATGGTGGTGGGGATCATTGTAGGCGCGTCGATTTTTGTTCAACCTTCCGAGGTAACGCGGCTCGCGCAGAGTGGACGCGGCGTAGTGCTGGTGTGGCTGGCGTCGGGCATACTCACGCTGTGTGCGGCGCTGGTCTGCGCGGAGCTGGCATCGATCTTTCCTGAAACCGGCGGCCTTTATGTATTCCTCAAGCGCATTTACTCGCCGGCGCTGGCTTTTCTTTGGGGCTGGACCATGCTCTGGACACTGCACACCGGCATTCTGGCAGCGATTGCCGTGGTGTTGGCGCGGTATGCCGGACATTTCTTCGCGCTGGGTGAAGCCGGAATTCGCGGCGTCGCCATGGCCGCGATTCTGATCGTTTCACTGGTGCAATATCTGGGGGTCAAGCTCGGGAGCGCGGTGCAGGTGACGCTGACCGTGGCCAAGCTCGCAGCGGTGGCCGCGATTTGTGCAGTGCTGTTTGGTTTCGGCGGAGCTGCGCACAATTCTTTGCCCGCAGAAGCGGCCCAGCCAATCCATCTCACATTGTTTGGCCTTGCCGTGTCAGCGGGTCTGTTTGCGTTTGGAGGCTGGTATCACGTTTCTTACGTAGCCGGTGAGGTACGAGATCCAGCGCGTACCATTCCGCGCGCTCTGATTGCCGGAGTTCTTATTGTGACCGCGTGTTACGCGCTTCTGAACGCGGCTTATCTCCACGTGATGCCCCTCAGCGAGGTCGCTCACTCCACCCGCGTTGCCGCCGACGCCACTGCTCGCATTCTGGGAGCTCCCGGAGAAGCCGCCATCACGCTGGTCATCATTGTTTCCGCGCTGGGCGCGCTGAACGGCATCGCGCTGGCCGGGCCCCGGGTTTACTACGCGATGGCCCAGGACGGCCTCGCTTTCCGCTGGATGGGCGCGGTGCATCCCCGCCGGCAGACGCCGTACCTCGCCATCGCCGTGCAGGCTGGGTGGGCATGCATCCTTGCAGCCACCAACAGTTATCGCGCGCTGTTCAACCGCGTGATTTATACCGAATGGCTCTTCTTCGCACTGCTGGCCGCCGGAATTTTCATCCTTCATAGCAGGGGCCAGTACCGGCCACGCTATCTTAAGCCGGCATATCCGCTTATTCCCGCGGTGTCGCTCGTTACCTCGCTGGCCATCGTGGCCAACCAGGTATTGGACGAGCCCCGCGACAGTATTTTCGGCCTCGGCTTGATTCTGCTCGGACTTCCCGTGTACTTTATCTGGTCTCATCGCAGTACGACTCAAGCCGCCAAAGAGGCCAGCACGAATGCCGATCATCGACTTCCATAACCATTACTACCCCCCGGAGTACATCAAGGCCATTGAACAGGGCCCCAGCGCCGTGCGCATTACCTACGACGACGAGCACAATCCCTGCCTGCACTATCCCGGCGACTACAACGTTGCTGTGCGCGGCCACCGCGACATCGAGTATCGCGAACAGATCCTGCGCGACTCCGGCGTTGATACGCAGGTCATCACGCTTACCACGCCGGGCACGCATATTGAAGAACCGCCGATTGCCATCAAACTCGCGCGCCTCACCAACGACGCTTTTGCCCGCGTTGTCGCCGACTATCGCGGCCGCTTCGCCACTCTGGCTACGCTTCCACTCTGTGATCCTGCGGCGTCCGTAGCTGAGCTGCGCCGCGCCATGGACCAGCTCAAATTTCCCGGCGCCATGGTTTTTTCCAACATCAACGGCGCTGCCTTGAGTGACCAGCGTTTCTGGCCGGTATGGGAAGCGGCGAATGACCGTGGCGCCATCATCCATATCCATCCCACCAACCCGGTCGGGGTTGAAGCCATGCTCGACTACTGGCTCATGCCGCTGGTGGGCTTCCTCATGGACACCACGCTTGCCGCCGCCAGCCTTGTCTTCAGCGGGGTGGCGGAGCGATTTCCCAACATCAAGTGGGTGCTGGGGCATCTGGGCGGTGCGGTGCCGTATATCGCTGAACGTTTTGACCGCGGCTATGAAGCCTTTGCCGACTGCCGCAAAAACATCTCGCGACCTCCCACCACCTATCTCAAGAAGTTTTTCTTCGATACTGTCAATTTCGATCCCCGCGCGCTTGAGCTATGCGTCAGCTTTGCCGGTGCAAGCCAGGTTCTGGCCGGCAGCGACTACCCGCATCAGATCGGCAGCATTCCCAAAATGAAAGAAAGCTTGCACGCCATGCGGGTTAGCGAAGAGGACCGCCAGAAAGTCCTGGGCGGTAACGCCCGGAAGCTGCTCGGGATTTAGTTCCATCCGTGTTCACTCGCTGTTCTAACACTTGCATGGCTGTGGTGTTTGAACGCCGGCGCCCATACGCCCCAAATGCAGTGTGTTCTGTGGTAAAAAGTCATGGAAGAAAACCTCGCAGTCGACGGACGGACCTTACCGTTGATGCGCAATATCAAGGAGAATGAAATGGCATTCTTCGCGAACCACAGAATTGTGCAGCATAGTGTTCTGGTTCTTTTGGGGCTGGCGTTTATGGCGGCTTGCTCGTGCAAGTCCGGCCCAGCAGAGAAAACGGCCGACCAGAAGACCACCGCGCAGCCGAATTCTGCCTCGGCCGGCAACGGTCCGGGCATCAATCTCAACTGCGTGATGGAGCACATCCAGAATCCGACCGAGGCCTTCCATTACTCTTTCACAAAAGAGTCTTCCAATCCGGTGCATGAGGAAGCCGACATCACGCCGCAGACCATTGACGGCACGTTCAAAAACAACAGCGCATCCAATGCATTTCACGGCGTGAAGTCCGACTCCCAAAGCTGGCAAGGCGCATGGTCCAGCCTGATGGGGATCGGTGGAATGTCCAGCGCGGTCTCACTGGTTAGAGACCACACGGCCACCGTTCTCGCCGGTCCGGAAAAGGTGAATGGTTATGATACGGTGAAATATTCGATTGATACGACGGCTGCCGCGCAATCGCAACAGGGATTGTACGAGAGCGTGCTGGGCAAAGGCGGTTTTGAAAAGGGCACCGCCTGGGTAACCGACCAGGGATGCCCGGTGAAGTTTATCCTCGATTCCGAACTCCACTCAAACAACAGTGGCCCGGAAAAAATTCACTACGAAGTGGCCATGGTAAAGAAATAGAGAAGTAATCATCTGGCAAGGTCCCCCTCTATTTGCTGGCATTGTCCGTAGTTGGTTTTTCAGGCTTGATATGTGAGACGCCAAACGGCGTATTGGCAATCAGGATTTGGGCCTGAGCGGGATCCACGGCTTCCAGGGCCACATTCTGCAGCGCGTGACCCTTGTCGTCAGGCGAATGTCTGGCGGTCTTCAGGCGGAAGTAGTAGGACTTGCCGGCTTCAGCGGTAATGCTCAGCGCGGCGGAAACACGGCTGATACGCTTGAAGCCCGATTGACGGCGAACGCACAGCCGGTGATCGCCTACCTCCACCGGGAAATAGAAGTAGGACTTCCAATCGGTGGCGCCAACCCACGTTCCATCGACGCCCCAACGGGTGATTGCGTCGCCAAAGCGCAGGCTCACGTCGTTATCGATATCTTCGTCGCCAAAAACATACACCAGGGCCTTGCCCGCCTCGGGTTGGGACGTGGGATGTTGTTTTTTGTCGCGTTTGACGTTGAATTGGGTATCGGTGGGGCCGCAACCCGCTGCGGTCCGCGCCTCTTCGGCCTGGTCCTGGGCGAGAAGCGGAGCTGTAAATATTGCCAAGCCAAGTACTGCCTTCATGATCGTTCGCATTTGAGTCACCTTGGTTTGATTTACTGATTCAATTCTAACTGCGCTTGTTCAGCTTGCATATTGCCGTGGGACCAGCGGAACTGCAGGTGAAATCTTGTCAAGAATTGCAAAAATCTTTACCGGCGGTTGTTGTATCGGGCCAGGCAGGTCCGGACTGGGTCAAAAACGAAACCCAGCAGCTTCCTCAGGTAACTTGTGCCCAAGGGAGACGCTGGGTGACGGTGGCCAGAGATGTTTTCCTGTCCCGCTGCAGCTTGCGGCTGAAGCAGAACATGGGACTACTTGCCGCTATTGTCGTTTGTGTTGCTGGTATCTTTGCCTGTGGCGTTGTTGAAAGTGTTGCGAGCGGGTCGATCATTCTTGAGCGCCTCCCACACCGCCGTCCCGCCACCGCCTAGAAGGGCGCCACCCACCAGGCCGTCATGGCAATTACATCCCAGCCATCCGATGCCGGTGCCCAGGGCGGTGTTCGAGCCGATCATTCCCCAGTCATGCAGCGGGCCCAGCGTGGCGCGATGCGTATGCAGGAACCAAGTGCTGGCTCCGCCTCCGCCGATCATCATCAGTTTTAGAGGCGTCTTTTCGCCGGGCAGCAGATAGCCGAGGCCCGCGCCAAAAGCCGCGCCGCCCAGGACGGAGAAAATGTATTTGTGATATTTCGGGCTGATGCCCTGCAGGTCGCGCTTGTCCACCTCGCGCGACTGCGCTGCAGACGTTAATGGTAAAAGTAGTCCCACACAAAAAATAAGAACCTGGAATTTTCGCGATAGCATGAAGTGGCTCCTCACGGGTTGTCCGACTTGTTGATTTGGTTGGGTAAGATGAAGACGAAATCCAACAAGATGTTCACAAGATGAAGCAGCTCGCGAAATAGGCGCTGCTCTGGAGAGAGCTGTTGGAGCCAGCATTCATGGGCACTCTAGAGCTTTGGGTACGATCAGTGCGGCGAGCTCTGGTTCGTTCCTGCGGGTTCAGGATGTTTGCGCAGCATCATGACCATCAGCAGCAGCGCACCCACAACTATGCCGCTGTCGGCCATGTTGAATGGCGGCCAGTGATGGGCGCCGATGTAAAAATCGAGGAAGTCGGTCACTTTACCGTCTGACAGACGGTCCCACAGATTGCCCAGCGCGCCGCCCATGATCAGTGACAGAGCCAGAGTTGCGCTGTTGAACTCATGGCGCCGCTTCCACAGCAGAAATGAAACCACTGCCAGCGCAGCGGCCGAAATCGCCACCAGCAGCGCTGTCCGGAGTGGCGAGGCTGACTCGGCAAACAGGCTGAAAGCCGCTCCGGGATTTTCCAGGTGCGTGAGGCGGAAAAGCCCCGGAATCAGTGAGACGCTGTCATCCAGGTCGATATAGTGGATGATCAGGAGCTTGGTTCCGCGGTCGAGCAGAAATATTCCGGCGGCGAGCAGGAGGTTTTTATTGGGCATGGGCCGGGGATTACTGGCTGACGGCATTCTCTTCCTGCGGAGCCAGGAAAATCTCGCTCAGGAGCAGTAGCGCGCCAATCACAATCGCGCTGTCAGCAATGTTGAACGCCGGCCAATGATGTGATCCGACATAGAAGTCCAGGAAGTCGATGACCCGACCGTTGACCACCCTGTCCCATAGATTACCGAGCGCACCGCCAAAAACCAGTGACAGCGCGATCGCCGTGGCGTTCAGCGCGTTGCCGTTCTTCCAAAGCAGTGCCGATACCACCGCCAGCGCCGCAATCGAGAACAGGATCAGCATTGCCACCTTCCACTCTGACTGCGAATCGGCAAACAGCCCGAAGGCCGCTCCCTGGTTTTGAACGTGCGTCAGGCGGAAAATTCCGGGGATCACGTCGATACTGTCATGCAGCGTGATCTTCTGTGAGATGAGCTCTTTGGTCATCCGGTCACAAGCCACGATCAGGGCAGCGATGATGAGGTGGTATTTCCGCATATCCTTGCTAATTCGACGAACTCACACCCGGTCCGTTTCCGGTGAGGGCATCGACTCTTCAATTTCTTTCAGTGCCTCTGAACATCGTTCGCACACCGTCGGGTAGCGCTCATTCTCGCCCACATGGGTCGAGAAATTCCAGCAGCGCTCGCACTTTTTCCCCGGCGCCGTACTTATTACTACGCGGAGTGGCGAATTTCCGTTCCCGCCCGTCCCCGGTTTTACTTCCAGCCCGGAAACAATCAGCATGTAGCGCAGGTCATCCCGGTAGCGCTCCAGCAATGGCGCCATCTCCGGCGGGGCGAAGACCGTTACCACGGCCTCCAGTGCGCTGCCTTTTAGATGCTTCTCCTGGCGGGCGATCTCCAGTTCTTTGAGCGCAAGATCACGCACTTTCATCAAGGTCTCAAAGTCTTTCCAGACCGCATTTGCCCGTTTCGGATCAGCCACGGGGCCGGTGATCTCATCCGCCTTGGGAAAGTATGCCAGATGGACATTTTCAGCTCGACCGGAAATTTTAGGCAGAAATCCCCAAACTTCGTCGGCCGTGAAGCTCATGATCGGGGCCACCAGGCGCACCAGGGCCTCGGCAATTCTCCAGGTCGCCGTCTGGGCTGAACGCCGCCCGGCCGCGTTCGGTGACGAGGTGTACAGGCGGTCTTTCACGACGTCAATAAACCCGCTGCTCAGATCTACTGAGAACTCATTGATCAGGTGGTAAATGCGGTGGAATTCAAACCCTTCATACCATTGCCGTACCCGATCGCTCACCTGCGCCGTGCGCAGCAGCCAGTACTGGTCCAGGGGCAACAGGTCGTCGAATTTCACGGCATGCGTCTGGGCGTCGAAGTCAGGCAGATTGCTGAGCAGGAACTTGAAGGTGTTCCGCACCTTGCGATAGTTTTCCGCCACCTGTTTCATCAGGTCTTCTGAGACCGTCACGTCTTCCTGGAAGTCCACCGAGGCCACCCAGAGCCTCACAATCTCTCCGCCCATGCGGTTGGCTATGTCCACCGGATCAAGGCCATTTCCCAGCGATTTTGATGTGGCGCGCCCCTGTGGGTCCAGCGTCCATCCATTGGTGGCCACGCCTCGATATGGCGCGTGTCCGCGCGTACCCACGGCGACCAGAAGGGAAGAGTGAAACCAGCCGCGATATTGGTCGCCGCCTTCCAGATACAGATCGGCTGGCCAGTCCAGTCCGGGCTCATGGCCCAGTACCGCCGCATGGCTTGAACCCGATTCAAACCACACGTCAATGATGTCCATTTCTTTGCGGAACGTTGCGCCGTTGCAAGAGGCACACTTGGTCCCCGCCGGTAAAATATCTTTGGCGTCGCGGATATACCAGGAGTCCGCTCCCTCGCGAGCAAACAGCTCCACCACCACATTGTGCGACTCTTTGGTTTCCAGCAGCTTGCCACAACCTTCGCAAAAGAACACCGCAATCGGCACGCCCCACACCCTTTGGCGGGAGATGCACCAGTCCGGCCGCGTCGCGATCATGTTGCTGATGCGCTCTTCGCCCCACGCCGGGATCCATTTCACCTTTTTGATTTCATCCAGGGCGCGCTGTCTTAGCGTGCTGCCGTCCACCGGGGCTTCCATGGAGATGAACCACTGCTCCGTGGCGCGAAAGATGACCGGGTTATGGCAGCGCCAGCAATGCGGATAGGAGTGCTCGATTTTGCCCTCGGCCATCAATACGCCGCGCGACTTCAATAGCTCGATGATCGGCTGATTGGCGGCAAATACTGTCTTTCCTTCGTATTCCGGCAGGCCGTTCTGCAACAGTCCGGCCTCATCGACATTCGTGCGCTGGTCGAGCTTGTACTTTGTTCCTGTATAGAAATCATCTGCTCCGTGTGAAGGCGCAGTGTGCACCGCTCCCGTGCCCTGCTCAGTCGTGACGTAAGTCGCCAGCACGCCCAGAATCTCGCGATCCAGAAACGGATGCGCGAAGGTGGCAAACTCCAGTTTGCGTCCGGGAAAGCGCGCTACGGCCCGGGCTCCACTGAGCTTTGCCGCATCCATGGTCGCCTTGGCCAGCGCATCGGCAACAATGTAGAGTTCGCCTTCATGCTCCAGCGCCACATACTCAAGATCAGGATGAAATGCCACCGCCATCGAGGCCGGTAAGGTCCATGGCGTCGTGGTCCAGATGATCGTGGATACCTTCTTGCCCGCAAGCGAAGGGTCAATCTTCGCTGGATAGCTCGTCATCAGGTATTTCACCCATACGCTAGGGCTCGTGCGGTTGGCGTATTCGATCTCCGCCTCAGCCAGCGCGGTTTTGTCATGGATGCACCAATAGACCGGACGCAAGCCTTTGTAGACAGCCCCGTTTTCCATGAAATCAAACAGCTGGCGCACGATCACCGACTCATATTGCGGTGTCATGGTGGAATAAGGGTTGTCCCAGCGTCCGAGAATGCCCAGGCGTTTGAACTGCTCGCGCTGGATGTTTAAAAATTTCTCCGCGTATTCACGGCATCTTTTGCGCACCGCGTGCGCCGGCATTTCCAGCTTTTTACGGCCGAGCGCTTCATCCACCTTGATTTCAATTGGCAGCCCGTGGCAGTCCCAGCCCGGAACATACGGAGAGTCAAAGCCCGCCATGGTCTTTGATTTGACGACAAAATCCTTCAGGCATTTATTGAGCGCATGGCCTTCATGAATGGCTCCATTGGCGTAAGGTGGGCCATCATGCAACACGTAACTCGGCAATCCTTTGCGAGACGCGCGTATCTTCTCGTAGATCCCCGTCTTTTCCCAACGTTCCAGCCACCTGGGCTCGTTTTGCGGAAGGTTGGCCTTCATGGAGAAGTCCGTCTTGGGAAGATTCAGGGTTTTCTTGAGCTCGAGGGGCGCTCGCATTTTTACTCCGAATGAGAGTTTAATCCTTCATTATAAACAGTCCTGCTTGCGGGTTGCCCTGCGCACACGGAAGTCCAATGCACTTTTGCTCTCTCACGTTACAAAAGTTTGCCCTCAATTTACCGATTCCTTACAAAGCCTGGGGCACAATGTTCATCTAACATGACCTACGCGCCAATCTTAAATTTACCCAAGACTAAGGAGTCAAAGGTGTCCCCAGACCGCACTCCTCTCGGAGATAAAGCTCCCAAGGGCGAAAGTGAAGCACAGAAAAGTTCCCTTATAAATGCAACTTACGCACCCGTTCGGTCATCTTCTATCAATGAAAGCAGAACACATGAACCTGCTGGTGAAAAGGTAGTACGGGTCGGACAAATGGCGAATCACGTAATCGTTCCCAATCAGTTTTACGGCAAAAACGAACCCAAGTTCACTGGGCTTCCGCAGATGCATCAGTCGATGCTGGTGTCTCTGTTCCATAACGTCTCGGAAGCTTTGTTCCCGGAAAAATTACCGCCGCTGCGGCTCACCGCGCGTCCCGTAACAGTTCGCGATATCTGGAGCACGGGCGGTCATAAAAAAGCAACTTCCGGATCGCTTACCCTGCACGGAATCGGCGTGGCAGCCTTGCTGGCTCTGTCGATCTGGGGCGGGCGTTCTGCCAGCGTAGCCAAGCCGGAGGAGCATGTAACGTTGATGGCTCCGCCGCTCACGGACTATCAACCCGTAATGAAGCCCGCAGTCGCACCCAAGGCTCTGGCCGGTGGCGGCGGTGGCGGCAACGCTTCCAAGATTTTTGAAAGCAAGGGCCACCTGCCCAAGATAGCGCCGGAGCAGATAACCCCTCCAACAGTGGAAATTCTGAACACCAAGCCCAAACTCGCTGTGGAGGCCACGGTTGTAGCTCCTCCCAACGTGAAACTGCCTGACAATCCCAACATGCCGAACCTGGGCAATCCCATGTCGGCGCGTGTGGCTGGTCCTGCTTCAAACGGAAGCGGCACGGGTGGTGGTATTGGATCTGGCGCCAGCAACGGCGTTGGTTCCGGAACCGGCCCCGGCCATGGACCTGGACAGGGTGGCGGTTTCGGCGGCGGCATCTACAAACTCGGCGATATCGGCGTCTCTGCTCCGGTAGCGAAATTCACGCCTGAGCCGGACTTTTCGGAAGAAGCCCGCAGAGCCAAATATCAGGGCACAGTAACTCTGGCAGCCATCATTGGACCTGACGGCCGTCCGAAAAATATCAAAGTGGTGCACAGCCTCGGCATGGGCCTGGACGAAAAAGCGGTAGAAAGAGTCCGGACCTGGTTGTTTGAGCCCGGCAAGAAGAACGGCACGCCCGTCGCGGTGGCGATGACCCTGGAAGTGGACTTCCACCTGTTCTGAGTTTTCGCTGACGCAAACCATCGTCAGCTAACTTTAGCCGACAGAGCGCAATCAGCATCTGCCCGGCGAGCTGAGAAGGAGAGGAGAACCTGCCTCTCCCTTTTGGTTTTTTGGGGCAAGACAAGACGTTGAATGCTTCTCCGTAAGATTCGCCCCGCTCGCACTAAAGAGTCGTCTTGGAGAGCTTCTCGATCGTCATCGTGGCCTTCGCCGCCACGCAGCATTCTCCAGCGGGAATGGGACTGCCGTGCGGGCAGGTGCGTGGATGACCCAGAAATGAACAGATTCGGTCTGTGGCCTCCGGAGACAGGATGTGCTCAAACCGGCAGGCCTGCTCGGCAACCTCTTTTTCGTCATGCACCTGGAAGGTCTGGGTAAACAGCCGTTCGGCCAGGCGATGCCGGCGAATGACATCCTCGGCGCGCTTGCGCCCCTTTTCCGTGAAAATGATCATGTGATCGCCGTGGCCCTTGTAGTCGCTGCTGGGACGGAACGCGACGTGGCAGCGGTTTAGCACCTGCTTGTGCGTGTGCGGCTCCAGGGCGTGTTCCGTCAGCTCCACCAGCGCCAGGCTCTGCATACGCTCCAGCGCCAGCCGCATCGGCAACGCGCCTTCTACCTCCACGCGGCCCAGCTCTGCGGGCTCGCCATTTTCTGCCAGCACCCAAAGCTCTTCCAGCACTTCATCGAACTGCTCTTCGTCGGACATGCTAAAAGTTTCCTGGGCTGCGATCTTGCCGTGGTGCAGCTCCAGCCGGCGGTCGGCCAGGCGGGCGACCACGGGGTCGTGCGTGACCATGATGATGGTGCGGCCCTGCGCATGCATCTCCCGCAGCTTGCGCAGAACGATTTCTTCATTGACCGCATCCAGGTTGCCGGTAGGTTCGTCGGCCAGGATGATGTGCGGATCGTTGATCAGGGCGCGAGCAATACAGACGCGCTGCTGCTCGCCGCCGGAGAGCTGTGAAGGCAGATGGTCAGCGCGGCCTTTCAGACCAACGTGGTCCAGCGCGGCCAGAGCTTCGGTGCGGTCCGTCATGCTGTGAAAGTATTGCGCCAGCATGATATTTTCCAGCGCCGTCAGGTATGGGATGAGATGGAACTGCTGGAAGATGAAGCCAATTTTCTCCGCGCGAAAACGATTCAGCTCGGCCGGCGTCATTCTGGAAACATTGGTGCCGTGGATCCAGATTTCGCCTGTTGTCGGCTGGTCCAGGCAGCCCATCAGGTTCACCAGCGTGGACTTGCCGGAGCCCGATGGGCCCATCACGGCGAGCCATTCGCCCGGAGCGACGGAGAGAGAAACGTCATCGAGCGCGCGCACCTCCACATTGCTCTTGTAAACGCGCGAGACGTTCTTGATTTCGATGGGCAATTATTCTCCTCGCAGGATCGCTGCCGGTTGTATCTGTTGTAACAAGCGCAATGGAGCTGTGGATGCAATCAAAGCCAGCAGTATGCTGCCTGCCAGGATTGGGAGCAGCAGTAAAGGTTGTGGCATGATCGCGGCGGCAAAATTTGCCTTGCCAATCCAGAAGGCAACTCCGCTGCCAAGAATGTATCCGCCGGCAGCCCCCGCCAGAGCCAGCATTGACGATTCACCGGCAAACAGCAAATTCACCGTGCGGTCCGATGCCCCCAGGGCCTTCATCACGGCAAAGTCTCTGCGGCGTTCCAGTACGGAGCTGGTAAATGTCGCCACCATACAAAGCATGATCAGCACCACCACCACGCCTGAGGCCGCCAGCACCACCGAACGCGTCTTGCCCACCACCGCCGATTGCGCCTGCGTGATCCGGCGCACAGGCTGCACGTCGGCACCCGGCAGGGAAGCCCTGAGCGCGCCGATTGCGCTCTGTATCTCCTGCGGTTTACCCTCCACGCGCACCAGTGCCGTGTTAGGTTGCACAGCGGTCAGGCGCGTGAAATCTTCCAGCGGGAGGTAGACGCGGCTGTCATCTTCTGAGCCCGAATGAAAGATCTGCCCCAGCGGAATGGTCGCATTCGACTGGCCAAAGGAAATCTGAAACGGCGCGCCGTGCGCCAGCGTCTCATCCACGCGCGAGCCAATCAGTGCAGCGCCTGTCTTGGCATTGCCGAAGGCCCAAGATGAATTCAGCCGGCGTAATTTATCCAGATCAGTTCCTCCAACCACGATCTTTGTACCGCTTTCCGTGGCTGTTCCAATGGCATAAGCAACAGGAACAACGTCACCACCTCCGGCAATCGTGTTGATGCGGGCAAGCTCTTCACTGCTCATGACGCCAGAGCTTTGCGTAACAATGACATTTGCCCCAAAGCCGCGGAACTCCCGGCTCAGTCTGCCTTCCAGGTCGGAATAGATGGTCAGCGCGGCGGTGGCGATGGTCGCCACCACGGCCACGGAAATCAACGCGGTAAACGCCCGGTCTTTTCGCACCCAGGCGGCCTTAAGAAGCAGGCGCAGAAGAAGCTGGCTCTTGATCCGGTTCAGGCTCACGCGTCACCCCGCAGCACCACCGCCGGGTCAAACTGCATGGCTTTGCGTACCGCACCGGCGCTGCCCAGGAACGTCACCAACAACGCAGCAAAGATCACCACTGCCAGCACCACCGGATGCACCACAATCGACGATCCAAAAATGCTTTGCCCGATTCGATGCGCCAGCAGCGCACCCGCCACAAATCCCAGCAACGCGCCCGCCAGTGCCAGAAAGCCGGCTTCGGTAAGGAATAATCCCGCCACCGAAAAATTGCTTGCTCCCAGTGATTTCATCAACCCCACTTCCTGCCGTCTCTCCAGGATGGTTGCGGCCATGGCCGCCGAAACCGCCAGCGCCGCCGCCAGCAATGCCGCCAGCGTCAGCAGCAGCATCAGCCCGGATACCCGAGAGAGCACGTTGCCCTGGTTTTGTTCCACGGGGCGTACCTGCTCCACGCGCGCATTGGGAAGCACTTCATGAATCTGGTAGGCAATGGAATTCGCATACGGCGAGCAATACCAGCGGTCGCGCACCGCGCCTGAAAGCGTGTCAGGGTCCTTGCGGGCAAAGGCGTCTTCCGGCTTGGTAAGCGCGCTCACCAGCACCTTGCGGACGGCGCCCGGCCTGTTTGCCATCAGTTGGACCAGGTGAATCGGCGCAACAATGGCGCTATCTTCCGGCCCGCCGGTGCTCAAAATGCCGCTGATGCGGAAAGGATGGCCTTCCATGAGGAAGGTATTTCCAATTTGCAGGCTTTTCTCCTCTGCCAGTTTGCTCCCTGCCAGCACATCGGACGGCTGGTCTTCTGGCCAAGCGGCGTAGTCCGGCGGCCATTCACCTTGTACCTGCCACCAGGTGTTGATGCTGCGCACGCCTGTCCTGTACGGCTCGTTGCCATAACGCAGCGCCTGGGCGAAATATGTTCCGATCACCTCAACTTTGGCATTTCCCTCAGGCCTTTCGATCGTCGTTTGTAGCGAGAGAAATGGCGCATAGCCCTTGATGTTGTGGCGCCAGAAGATGCCTTTGATCTTCGTTAGATCAGATTCCCTGATGAACGCGCCTTCGCTGGCCGGTTTCAGGTCAACTCCGCCGATGTTGACGTCCAGCGTATCCTCCACCGGGGTGATCGCCAGATTGGCGCCCAGGCTGCGCAACTCCTGGTTGATCTTGTCGCCGATATCGGTCCCCACCGCGATCATCGCCGTGGCAATGCTCATGCCCAGAGCAATAGCCAGCAGGGCCACTGTTTTGCGCCGCTTTTGCCGCCGGAATGATTCAAATAACAGTCGCAGGAACATTTATTTTGAGAATTGCCCAACCTGTTTAGCGAGATCAGTGACGGAAATCACAACCGTATCGCCTTCCTGGGGCAGTTGTACCGGAATGGGATTGCACCCGCCGGGCTCGCCCACGCTCTGTGGGTTAATGGGCGCGGCACAGTTCTTGCAGATGATCCCGCTTGATCCCTTATAAAAACCGACACTGCCGCAGATCTGGCAGGCGTCAAAGATCGCGGCCACCTTGTTGTCGGGCTTGCGATAGAGCAGAAAACGCACCTTGGTCCCGTTCACATCGGCGCTGTAGCGCTGCAAATCGCCCTGCTGCAAGTCTTTGGTCGAAATGGCGGCCTTGCCCGCCGCATCAAACGAAATAGGCGTCGCCTGGGAGAGAGCCGGCGGCCCTTCGGCGTAGATAACCTCGGCCGTGATCGTAGTGATAAAGATAAACGCAGTGACGCAGACAATGATCGCCCAGCGGCGCTCCCGCCTTGAAGTCCACTCCTGCTTGCGCTCTTCGGCCTTGTTGGCGGCCGCTGGCGCGGCTTCCGGCTTTCGCCGCCGATACTCCAGCAGAATCATCATTGCCACCAGCGCCAGCATGGAAACAGGGAAGAAGAAGTCATTGCGCACGATGGGTCCAATCACCGCCATCTCGTTTTTGCTGGATGGCAGCACGCCGGACTCAGATAGTTCATGAAATCCCGAAATAATCAGTTGTGCGGCCACGAAGAACAGAATCACCGTGGTCACCTTGAAGAACTTGCGCAGGTCAATGCGCACACTGCCCTTGACGAACATCACGCCGAAGACCACGGCCAGCGCCACACCGCTGAGTGTCCCCAGGAAGCTCATCAGCTCGGTGGAGTTGAGCGAGACTCCCGCGAGGATCGCCACGGTCTCAATGCCTTCACGGAACACCATGAGAAATATGAAGGCAAACAGTCCCCACTTGGAGCCAGCGCCAGCCAGAGAACCGACTTTGTTCTCTATTTCGCCCTTGAGCTTGCGCGCCGTGCGCATCATGAAAATCACCATGCTGACCACGAATACGGCTGCAATCAGCATGACCCAGCCTTCAATCTTGTCCTGATTGATGGGGAGGTAGGATAACGCGACTGCACCGGCCACGCTGCCCAGCAAGGCCGCTACCAGCGCGGCATAAACTGTGCGCCGCAGGTCAGGCCTGCCAATTTTGGCCAGGTAAACCAGGGTGATGCCGACAATCAACGCGGCTTCAACACCCTCGCGCAATGTGACTACCAGGGCAGAGAACATGGGTCAGAGTGACTCGATTATGAAAATGAATTTCAATTTCAATTTCAATTCGAAATTGTATCACCTTAGGTAGACCAGTCAACAAATTGAAAATCTGGCGGGACAGTTCATTTCGAACCGGCCCAACCCCTAATCCGGATCGGCGCGCGTTTGACGGTTTGAAGTATGATTCTGGCGCGATGCGACGATCAAATATCCTTGCCCTGCTTGGAGGAGGTGACCGAAGGTCCATCGGCCACTCTGACCGCGTTGCAAAGACTATAGCCCAGGACCCAGGATTGTTTCCGGAACTGATGGCTGGGTTGTGGTCTAAAGAACTTCTGGTGCGGATACGAGCCGCAGATGCGCTG
>DASTPO010000032.1:0-2977 GCA_035762225.1 Candidatus Angelobacter sp. | reverse complement strand
ACCGGCCTGGGCGGCCGCATCAGCAAACACGATATTGAAAGCTTTATCCAGCAGCACGGCGCAGGACAGGCAGGACGCGCACCGCAGCCAGTCGCCGCTCCGCCCCGTACGGCGCAAATGCCGCAGCAAGCCCAGCAGCAGGTCCAGCAACAGGCCGCTGCGCCTGCTCCACGCCCCGCGGCCCCGCCGCCCGCGCAGGTGTTGTCCGGTGATCTGGTGCCGATGACGCCCATGCGCAGGAAAATTGCCGAGCGCATGGTGGAATCCAAGCACACCAGCGCGCACGTTCACTCCATCTTCAAGGTCGATATGACGCGCATCGCCAAATTCCGCGACAAGACTCGCAAAGCGTGGGAAGAGCGCAACGGCGTAAAGCTGACCTTCATGCCGTTCATCGCCAAGGCCATCCTGCACGGCATCCGCGTGAAGCCCGTCATCAACTCGTCGGTTATCGGGGATTCAATCCAGTATCACAAGAGCGTGAATATCGGCATTGCCGTGGCGCTGGATTGGGGACTGATCGTGCCCGTGGTCAAAGGCGCGGAGAACCTGAGCTTTGTCGGCTTGCAGCGCGCCATCAGTGATCTGGGCGCGCGCGCCCGTAACAAAAAGCTTCTGCCCGATGACGTCCAGGGCGGAACTTTCACCATCACCAATCCCGGAATCTTCGGCCCGCAATTCGGCCTTCCCATCATCCTCCAGCCTCAGGTTGCGATTCTGGGCATGGGCGGCATCTTCAAGGAGCCGGTGGTGGTAACCGATGCAGACGGGAATGATTCAATTGCAGTTCGTCACATCATCCGGCTGTCTATCGGCTACGATCACCGTATCATCGACGGCGCCGATGCCGATCAGTTCATGGTGGCGGTGCGCGAATACCTGGAGAACTTCAACGAAGATATCGGATAACAGCCTTTTACAACATCTTCATGGGCGGGCAGCAGTGCCTGCCGCTGAAGTCTTTACGCACAATTTACAGCTTTATCCTTCCCCGGGAAATCTGCGCCAAACGCAGCAAACCGCGATCTAAGCCATGCATAATCAGCTAGTTACATGGAGCGCGCGTTTTGTCCCGCTCCCCGCATCTAACCGTTACGAATGTGCCGCTACTCTGGATAAGCATTGCAAGCCGGGCGTAAAATTTCTGGAGCGCCTGAGCTAACTGCGTGCAGGAAAGTTCTTTGGAAGAGGTCGGTTCTCATGAAAAATCTATTCGCATTGGTCCTGGGATGTGTGGTTCTGGTGGGATTCATCGGCTGCGGCGGCGGTGGTTCCAGCACCCCTGCTCCAACCCCTACGCCGACACCTTCACAGGTTTTCCCCAATGACACTTCCACCGCACAAACTGCGCCAGTCAAGCTTGCGACCTCCGGCGGCAACGCCAACGATCTGGGCACCAAGGTTTGTTGCATTGGAACTCTGGGCAGCCTCTGGACCAAGACCGGCGTCACCAACCCGGTGATTCTCAGCAACAATCATGTGCTCGACAGGTCCGGAAACGGTGCGGCAGGAGAGGCGATCAATCAACCTCTGCAACTCGTATGCACGCCGCCAGGTTCGCCTGCCCCCCTTACAGTCGCCACCCTTACCCAGGGTGCTGCTCTCAAACCGACTGTGAACGAACCCGGGCAATGTCCGGGCTCCACGGCTCCGCTCTGCGGCCATGCTCCCAGCAACGTGGACGCGGCCATTGCGGAAATCGTCCCCGGCCAGGTTGATCTTTCGGGCTCGCTTTTGGATATCGGCGCCGTCGGCACTACCAGCATTGCGCCGGCGCCGCCTTCCAGCACCCTTGGCGTTCCCGCATTGAATGAAGCGGTATCCAAGAGTGGCCGAACCACAGGCCTTACCTGTTCCACCATCCAGTCGCTCAATTCCACGATCCAAATTGACTACGACGCAAAGTGCGGAGATACCACGCCGGCGTTCACCGCGCTCTTTGTGAACCAGGTTACGATCAACGGTGGAAGCTTCAGCTCCTCCGGCGACTCAGGATCTTTGGTGGTCGATACGGGCACCGCCCGCGCTGTTGCTCTTCTCTATGGCGGCAACACAACCAGTACCGTCGCCAACCCGATACAGGACGTAATTACCGCGTTTGGCGGACCTGCCGCGTTCAAGATTGTTGGCGCCGGCGACCACGCCGTAAGCTGCGCGAAGACAGCTTCGGCCGGTTCGCTCCAGGTCGGCTTCGCACAATCCACGCTTGTGCCCGCGGAACGCGAACGCGTAGCAGCCGTGCATCAGAGACGTGCCGCCGCAATGATGCGTGATTTCAGCCTCTCATCGGTTGAAATCGGCGCCAGTGCCGATAACCCCCGCGAGGGCGCTCTTGTGCTTCATGTTTCCGGCAAATCAGCGCCGAATGTTCCCGCAGTGGTTGAGGGCGTCCGCACCCGCCTGGTCTTGGACAATGCCAATGCCCAGCAACCTTCCGTCACGGCCCAGCAGATCAGCAGCGCCATCGCGGTCAAAGAAGCGCACGTTGGCGACTTCATCGGCCATCCCGGAATCCAGGGCATAGGCGTTTCCATCAGCGCGGACAATCCGGCTGAAACCGCTATTTCCATCTACGTGATCAAGGGCGCGGCCCATCCGGCAATTCCAGCGACGATTGACGGCGTGCGGACACGAGTCTTTGAGGGCGAACGCTTCAAAGCCTACTGATCATCATCGATAAGCATTTGGCCTCGGCGGCATTGCCGGGGCCTCTTGTTGTCAGCTGACACCCAATTCCCGCGCCGCGGCGGCAGCGATCTCCGGCATCGCCGAAGCCGGCGCGATCAGGATCGCGTTTTGCTCCAGCGTCTCGCGCGCGAAGGCCACTGCCTCGTCGTCCCGGGGCAATTCGTCTTCCACCACCGCTGTCAGCTGCGTCTGCCTGCCTTCGGCCTTGCGGATTCCCTCCGCCAGCTGTGGGAAGGTGAAAGCCAGCACCTTGGCGGCGTTTACATCTGCCTCCAGCGCGACCGCATGA
>DASTPO010000031.1:0-6432 GCA_035762225.1 Candidatus Angelobacter sp. | reverse complement strand
TTATCAAGCTGGTGCCGAAGAAGGGACTCGAACCCCCACACCCTTGCGAGTACATGGACCTGAACCATGCGCGTCTGCCAATTCCGCCACTTCGGCAATGAATGATGCGCCAGACCAACCCCGGCGCTGCGACTGGAATACAAATCTATTTTAAAGGGTTTCGCGAATGTGTCAAACCGGGGCGGGGCCAATCAAAGCCGCTGGTACTGACTAAAGTCCTCACGCCGGCCTGCCGATAATACGAAGATATAGAGGCCAGGGGGTTTCCTGCCAAGGGCAGGTTTCGCCCACAAACTTTCTTCAGGTGCTTGCTGGTCCAGGGAACGAGGGTACGCTATGTCGCAACGAGCATCCAAGAAGGCGCTGGCAGAACTGAAAAAGTCCCGCGAACTGGCTTTGGATTTCATCGCGCTGTTCGAGCATACCGGGGAGCGCGACTTCGCGACACGCTCCGGGGCGCTGGTCCAGATCACCGTGGAAGACGACTTCGTATGCCTGCATCTTAAGGACGAATGTACCCAGGTCGGCACATGTCCCAAAAACCACTGCCCCAAGCTGCGGGGTTCGTGACGCACATCGGGTGAAAACAAGCGTGGCCGTTGGCGGCCACAGCGTGCAAGGTCATATCGAACAGCCAATCATGAGCTCATAAAAAAGCCCGCCTTTGCGGCGGGCTTGAGTTTTTTTAGACCAGCTAAATCAGACTTTTCTTATTGCACCGGATTTCCATCCGCATCTATTTTGTGAATCTCACCGAGATTCAGGTCGCGGATTCCCTGCTCCACCTTGCTCATGTCGCCGACCACCACCCAGACCAGGTGCTGCGGCTGGATGAATTTTTTGGCGATCTGATTGGCCGATTCCGGCGTTACCGCCAGAATTTTCTGGGTAAAGGTGTTGAAGTAATCCTCGGGCAGGCCGTATTGGAGGATCTGGCTATAGGCTCCGGCGAGCTGCTGCACGGTCTCAAAGGTGCCGGGAAGGCCGAGCGTGGAGTTATCCTGCTCGTCTTTCAGTTCCTTTTCCGTGATGGGCTTGCCGCCGCTGATGGCCGCATATTCCTTGACCATCTCCTCCAGCGACTCCTTGGTTTTATCGGTCTGCACCGGCGCCAGTGACAGATAGGGGCGCTGGCCGCGGGCGGCGGGAATGAAGGCAAACGATCCGTACGACCAGTGCTTGTCTTCACGCAGGTTCATGTTGATGCGGGAGCTGAAGGTGCCGCCAAACACGTCATTGACGAGCTGAAGAGGAATGGAGTCAGGATCATTGCGCGGCGGCGCCAGCTGCGCGCCGAAAATGATGCTCTGGCCCGACCCGGGGCGGTCAATCAGATAGACGGTATTCTTCTCCGGGTCAGCCACCTGTGTCATGGTCTTCCTCGGCACGTCGCCCGGCTTCCATCCGGCAAAGAGTTTTTCCAGCTTGGGGGTAATCTCCGCCAGAGTGGTGTCGCCGACAATCAGGAGGGTGGCATTGTTGGGCTTGAACCATGTGTCATGCCACTTGGCCAGGTCTTCGCGAGTCATTTTGGCGACGCTGGCTTCAGTGCCGGTGCCGGTAAAGGGCAGCGAGTAAGGATGGCCTTTGCCATAAAGCAGTTGCGGGACCACGCGCAGCGCCATGGTCTGTGGCTGCACTTTTTCCCGCTTGATGGCGGCGATGCGGTCCTGCTGCAAGCGCACAAATTCTTTTTGCGGGAATGCAGGATGCAGGATCAGATCAGCATAGACATCGAGCGCCTTGTCCATGGTGAGCTTGAGCGTGTTGAGATTGACCAGGCTCCAGTCAAGGTTGGATCCGGCATTGAAGTTGGCGCTGAGCGATTCGAGTTCTTCGCCGATTTTGAGCGAGTCGCGCGTGGGCGTACCTTCTTCCAGCATCCGCTGAGAGAGGCTGGCTGTGCCGGGAGCGCTGGCGGGGTCAGCGGCGTAGCCGCTATCGACCATCAGGGAGAAGTTCACCACCGGCGCAGTGTGGCGTTCCGCCAACACGATTTTCAGCCCGTTGGAGAGCTTGGATTTCTGCATTGGAGGCAGGTTCAGCTGCATAGGCTGGCCCAGGGCCGGAGTTTTGGAGCGGTCGATCTTGGCGTCTGTGCTCAGCGAGGAGGGATAGGGCTGGACTTCGAGAACGTAATCGCCGTCGCGCAGCCAGTCATTGGCGGCCTTCTTCACCGATGCCGGCGTAGCCGCGCGGATCCAGGTGAGGTAGTCCTTGTAGCAGTCAGGGTTGTTGACGAAGGTCTGGCAGCGGGCCAGCAGGTCGCTCTTGCCGCCAAAGCCGCCGATACGTTCCACAATGCGCGCATAATTGCCGAAGATCTGCGTCTTGGCAAGCTGTAGTTCAGCTTCTGTGGGACCATTTTTCAGGAAGTTCTGCAGCTCTTCATCCGCGCCCTTTTCGGCCTTCTTGAGATTGTCAGCCGCTTTGGCCGGGTCCTTGTCCGGCTTGCCGGTGATGGTGAAGTCAAATTGTCCGCCGATTTCATTGGTGTCATCCGTGGCGGTGGCGCTGGTGGCAACCTGGTCCTTATAGACCAGACGCTTGTAAAGCCGCGAAGTCTTGCCGCGTCCCAAGACCTGGGCTACCAGATCAAGCTGGGCTTCTTCCGGAGAACCATACTGCGGCACGTTCCAGATGCGATAGATGCGGCCCTGGGGAACGCGGTCCTGCACCCAGCCGCGATGCGTGCCGGTGCGCTTGGCGATCCAGGTTTCCTGCTTGGCGATGGGCGGGCCGGCCGGAATTTCACCGTAGTATTTTTCCACCTTCTGGCGCGCCACTTCCGGCGTAATATCGCCGGCGATGACCAGCGTGGTGTTGTTGGGGCCATAGTAGGTCTTGAACCAGTCCTGAACGTCAGTCATGGAAGCGGCATCAAGGTCGGCCATTTTGCCGATGACGGTCCATGAATACGGATGGCCGACCGGATAGGTATTCTCCACGATCAGCTCTTCAGTCACGCCATAAGGCTGGTTCTCATCCTGGCGCTTTTCGTTCTGGACTACGCCGCGCTGGAGATCGAGTTTTTTCTGGTCGAGCACCGGCAGCAGATGGCCCATGCGGTCACTCTCGGCAAAGAGCACGTAATCCAGCATGGAGGTGGGAACGTTTTCAAAGTAATTGGTGCGGTCATTGTTGGTAGTGCCGTTGAGGTTGGTGGCGCCAATGTGCTCCATGGGCGTGATGAAAACGTAGTTGAAATTTTCACTGCCGCTGAACATCAGGTGCTCAAACAGGTGCGCGAAGCCGGTCTTGCCCGGCTTTTCATTCTTGGAGCCAACGTGATACCAGGTATTGACGGCGACGATGGGAGCTTTATGGTCTTCATGGACCAGCACGGTCAGCCCGTTCTTGAGAACGAACTTGGTGTACTTGATGTCGGGAATGGGAATGTTGAGGTTTCCAGCGGGAGCGGCCGCGGGCGCTTTGGCTTTGGGCGCGGGCTTATCCTGGGCGCCGAGCGGGGACGAAACGACACTAAACAGAACAGCGGCCAGCATCGTGCCGACCAACTTATGCAGTAACTTGCTTTTCAAGGTGCCTCCACGAAGTTGAAACAAAAGTTTTTGACCAGAGAAGACCGGCATGTGCGTTAGGCATGAGTTCACGAATCAAGGTGTGTCTTTCCAGCAGGTAGTCGCCTTGAACCCGGCACACAAGCGGCAAATAACAATGGCCGAGCGATCTTCAAGTCGGGGTCTCGGGGTAATGATAGCAGGGTGACTGGCGAGCTACACAGGAGAAAAGCGCTTTTCGTCAGCGAAAAGCGCACGTCTAACATTTCCTGCGCTCGTGCGTCTAAGGTCAGGTGAAAGTGTTTCCTATCGCGATTGCCCTGCTGATGGCGCTATTCGGCCAGATTGCCGATCACGGCAAACTGGAGCGCCAGGTAAGCGGCCAGGTGCTGACGTCGGGCAGAAATCCAGCGGTGCAAATCACATTTGACCAGCGCTTCAAGTATGCCGGCGGCCAGAGTTTCATTCTTTACGGAGTGGCCGAAGCGGAGCAGCATTTCTTTGTTCAGACCAGCGCAGGGGGAAAGATAGAGCGGTTTTACTGGCTACAGTTTGAACACTACCTGCCGGACAACCAGCACCAATATGACTATCCGCCGACCCGAACGCTGGAAGCCGGTGGACTGACCTTTGTCCATGACACAAGAATTTTCTCCGACTATGCCGGCGGGAGCAGCAATCCGCAGTCTGACAGCGGAAAAGCCCGAGAGCTATTCAAGAATGCCGGATTGAACCTTCCCGCGCATATGGCGCGGATAAGAATGTTCCATCTAAATGACAGTTCGCGGCGCAGCGAACTAATGATCATTTATGGTGAGGCCCTGGAAGACAAAGCGGCCGCGGGCTCCGCTGATGGCGTTTCCGCGGATGAACAGGCGCCTGAAATCGCATTGCGGCTGCGCCAGCACGCGCTGGAAGCCATGAAGATCCAGAAGCGATAGTTCAGCGCCAGTGCTTTCCGGCTTCGGCGAGGATTCCGGCAAATACTTCGATACCATCCCACAGATTTTGCAGGCGAAGATTTTCATTGGCGCCGTGCTGGTTATTGTCATGGTTGGCGATGGGCAGGCCAACCACCGGGGTCTTGAGCAGATCAGTGAACAAATACATGGGAACGCTGCCGCCGAGCAGCGGCATCTTGATGATGGGCGAGCCCAGCGTCTGCTCAATGGACGCGACGACCGGGCGCACCGCAGGATCGTCCATGGGAGTGCGCGCTGCTTTATAGCCCGCGCCCCAGACGACCTTGATGACTCTGGCGTGGGCGCGCCGCGTGGCCAAATCCGGTTCCTGGCGCACGATGGTAAAGCCCTGCTGGGTAATGAATTTTTCCACCAGCGCATGCACGCGCTGGGGGTCTTCGTCGGGAACCAGGCGGAAATCAATGGAGGCTTTGGCCGAGGTGGAGATGGCATTCTGCGCCTTGTCACCGACGTGGCCGGCCTCAAGGCCGCGAATGTTGAGCGCGGGCTGGGTGATGGCCATGGGCAGCGTGGAACCGGCGCTCTCGGTCCAGTCCAGGGCAAGCTCCTGCTTGAGTTGCGCATCAACGTCAGGGCTTTGCACGATGGCCTGTTTTTCGGCGGCGGTCAGCGGGCGCACGTCGTCATAAAAACCGGGGATGAGAATGTGGGAGTTGGCGTCGCGCATGTGCGCCAGCAGGTCCACCAGGACCGCGGCGGGGTTGGGAGCCCAGTTGCCATAGTGCCCGTCATGCAGGACCCGCGCGGGACCGTAAACCGTGAGTTCGAGATCGGTAACGCCGCGCGCGCCGAAAAATAACTGCATTCGGCGTGTCTGATGTACCGGACCGTCACTCAGTATCCAGAGATCGCCTTTCAAGAGGCCGGCATTTTCGCGAAACACGTTTTCCAGATGCGTTGAGCCGGCCTCTTCTTCACCTTCAAAAAACACCTTCAGGTTGACGCTGAGCGGAATGTTCGCCGACTTCAGCGCATCAAGGGCGGTGAGCAGCGCCTGGATGGGAGCTTTATCGTCACTGGCGGCGCGAGCATAGATTCGCCATTCAGGATCCAGTGGAGCGCGCAGCGAGTCGAGGGGAATGGTCTTGCTGTCAACGGCGCCTTCGCGCAGCACGGGCTGCCAGGGATCGGCGGCCCACTGCGACTTATCCACCGGCTGGCCATCGTAATGCGCGTACCAGAGCAGCGTGTGCGTGGCGCCGGGAGCAGTGAGTTCGCCATAGATTACCGGCGGCGCGCCGGGGACGCTCAGCTCACGAGCATGAAAGCCGCGTTGCTCGAGCATCTGGATGATGTGCGCCGCGTTGTTGCGGATATTGCCTGTGTCGCTGGCGACATTGGGCAAGGCAAGAAGCCCGGCATACGAGCGCACGATCTCGGCTTCATGCTGCTGGCGATAATCACGCACGGATTTGCGCACGGAGGCGGCAGAGCCGGCGCTTTCCTGGGCCACGACGGAGGGGCACAGCGAGGGCGCTGCCATGCAGGCAATCAACAAGGCTAGCCTGAACATGCGAGTAATAATAAATGTCTAGCGCGCCTGCGCCGAGGTACAACATTTTTTCTTCTCGTCCAGAATCACATTGCGGGTCTGGCCCAACGCCCGGTTAAGAGACTGCCTGGGGATAGAGGTGACCAGGGGTCTGAGCAGCCAGCCCAGCCCGGTGGGAATATCGCGCGTGAGCGAAAGCGCTTCACATTGCAAATACACGCCGCCGTCTTTCTCTTCGAAGCGCCAGTAGGTGTTCAGCCGCCAGAGATAGCCATGTCCTGTGCCTACGGGTATTTCCTCGCCATCGGGCCTGGAGGGGTCTTTCACCTCAGCGATGCGCGTGCTGATGGAGTTGGAGTAAACCCGGGTGGGATCCACCTCACCCCAGTGGACGTCATAGGTGGTGTTGAAGTCCACGGTGGTAAAGCGTTTCTGG
>DASTPO010000030.1:0-10489 GCA_035762225.1 Candidatus Angelobacter sp. | reverse complement strand
GAGATGCTGGCGCGGGAAGAATGGGGCTTCGCGTATCTGGGGCATGTGGAAAAGGTATCGAATGAACCGCCACCCAAACTTGTCCGGTTCTCTGGTCCGCTGGTGACTGCGCACTTCTACGCAGTGAACGGCAGCATTCTGGACAGGCTCATTGATTACCTGCAGCAAGTTCTCAAAAGGTCGCCTGGCGATCCGGCTGGAGGGCCTATGCATGTAGACGGCGCGTTGACCATGTTTCGCCAGGCCAATCCTGATATTGTGACGCTGATCGCGAAGCCCAACCTGGGATGGCAACGTTCGTCGCGCAGCGACCTGCACAGCAACTGGTTCCAGAGCGCGCCGGTTTTCAGCCAGATGTACGACGCGGGCAGATTTTTAAGAAAAGCATTGAAAAGAAGCCGGTAAAGGTTGTAAGTCGCGTGCGAGGCGGTCGCGAAATTGCCCATCCGCCGTCAACCAGCCCGCCGTAAAGCCAAATTAATAAAGACCCCATGCTCTCCTTTTTTAGCTTGACACGTCTTATCTAGGCATAGATATTCTAGGCCTTGGAGACATATGGCTAAGAATGAAATGATTCCGGGCACGCTGGGCATGCTGATACTGCGGGTGCTGCAACCCGGCCCAATCCACGGATACGCGATTGCGCAGCGCATCCACCAGCTCTCCAACGAGCTGCTGCAGGTGGAAGAAGGTTCGCTCTATCCCGCTTTGCAGCGCATGCTGCTGAAAGGCTGGGTGCAGGCCGACTGGGGCGTTTCGGAAACCAATCGCAAAGTGCGTTTTTACCGGCTGACGGCGGCTGGGCGAAAACAACTACAAAGTGAAATCAACGATTTTGACCGCGCACTGCAGGGAATCAAAGCGGTGCTGGCCAAGGCTTGAGGTGCGGCTATGGGGCAATTGTTCCGTCGAGTCTACTACCTGTTGAACCGGCGCAGGCTCCAGCGCGAACTGGAGAATGACATGATGGCGCATCGGGAGATGATGTCACCCGAACAGCGGCGCGACTTTGGCAATGCGGGAGTGCTGCGCGAACACTCCAATGCCGTCTGGGGCTGGGGCTGGCTGGAGCGCTTTCTGCAGGATGTCCGCTTCGGAGCCAGGGTATTTTACAAGGCGCCGGCAGTTACGCTCACCGCGATTGCCGTTCTGGCGCTGGGAATCGGCGTGAACGTCACGGCGTTCAATTTTGTCGATATCATATTTTTCCGTCCGTTGCCTGTGCGCGATCCCCACTCCCTGGTCCACTTCACAACGCAGTTCAATCAGGGTTCCTCCTCACTGGTGCCTTATCCTGCCGCCGTCTTTTACCGCGACCACAGCGATGTTTTGACCACGATGACCGCGCAGGGACGCACGCAGATGACGCTGAGCGAAGCGCAGCCGCAAAGCATCCACATCTCCCTGGTGACCGCCAACTATCTGAGCGATCTGGGAGCTTCGGCGGCTTATGGCCGCGTGTTCGCGTCGAATTCTGATGAGAAGCCGGATGCGGCCCCGGTAGCGATGCTCAGCTATGGCTTTTTTCAGCGGCATTTTGGCGGCGATCCCGGAATCGTGAACAGCACAATCCGGATCAACCAGAGGCCTGTAGCCGTGATAGGGGTGTTGCCTTCGCACTTCGTCGAACTTGATCCTGGTGGCACGGAGCAAGCGGATGACGTATGGCTGTTGATCGACAAGGAAGCGTATTTTGTTCCGGACACGAAAACTCTGGCGAGCTTTGATCCCTCCGACTCCGGAGTGCGCATGTTCGGACGATTCAAGCCGGGTGTGACCTTCAAGGCGGGCGAGCAAGCACTGCGTCCTCTGGGGGCTGAGTTGGAGCGGCAGTTTCCCGGCAAAGTCCACCAGGGCGAGCATCTGCGCGCTTCCGCCGGAGGCTACACTGCCGAATTCAGCGCAGCGGACGTGCCTGCGTTTGGACTTTTTGCGGCACTGGTGCTACTGGTTTTGGCGGTCACGTGCGGCAACCTGGGTAATCTTCTCCTCGGCCACGCGGTGACACGGGAGCGGGAGATATCTATCCGGTTGGCGCTGGGCGCGACGCGCGGCCGCATCCTGCGGCAGCTGGTCACCGAGAGTTTTCTTCTGGCCATGGCCGGGTCTTGCGTGGCACTGCTGCTGAGTTTGTATGCGTCGCGCGCCCTTTTGCTGATCGCCGGCGAACGGTTGCTGGGCTTCGACGTGATGCCAAGCTGGCGGACCATGGGCTTTGCTCTTGGGCTGGGTGTTTTCGCCTGCGTCCTGTTTGGGTTGCCGGCGGCGCGACAGTTATCGCGAGAACTCCATCGGGTATCCCGGGTGCGTTCTATTTTCATGGCAACACAGATCGCCGCGAGCTGCGTTCTTTTGATAGTGTCAGCCCTGCTGGTGCACGCCCTGGGGCGGGCTTTGAACTCCGACCCCGGTTTTGAATACGCTAGAGTCGCGGTGGTCGATCCGCAGTTGTACGCGCACTCCTATTCCACTTCAGCAGCCGTCAGCTACATCAAGGATTTGAAACAGCGCATCTTGCAGGCTCCGGGCGTGGAGGCGGCAGCCATGGTGCTGCATCCCCCGCTGGGGAATGACATTACCATGGGGCACGGCACATCTTCCATCGACGGAAGTAAATTTGGCATTTACTACAGCCAGGTTGACTCTGACTTTTTTCATAGCATGTCCATTTCAATCCTGCGCGGGCGGACGTTTGAGCCCGGCGAGCAGAATGCTGCGATCGTTGGGGAGTCAGTGGCGCGCAGGCTCTGGCCGGGAAAAGATGCGCTGGAGCAGGTGTACCGGTTCAACGGCAAGAAACTGCCGATCATAGGGATCGTTAGCAGCGCCCATATCATGGACCTGCGCGATGGCGATTCGGGAGAGGTGTACCTTCCCATCGATGAAAAGAAGCTGATCGAAGCCGTGATGCTGATCAAAGGCTCGCGGGCGCCGGAGGAAACCGCCGCCATTGCCGGACAGCTGGCCCGAAGCCAGGACCCGCAGTTGAGTCCGGTGGTAAGCACCCTGAAGAGGTCTTATGACGAGAAGGTGGGAGACTCGGCCAAGCTTACGGGGGTCATCGGCGTCATGGGCGGATTATCACTTCTTCTGGCCGCGGTGGGGTTATACGGAGTGGTTTCCTATAACGTCGGCCAGCGAAACAAAGAGATCGGGATACGCATTGCGCTGGGAGCCAGGCCCGCAAAGGTGATTGGCAGCATCCTGTCGGGCCTGATGATTCCACTTTGTACCGCAATCTGCGCGGGGCTGGTGGTGGCAGCGGCATTGTCATTTGTATTGCGCACCGTGCTCTACGGCGTAGACCATCTGGATCCTTTGAGCTATTTTGCAGCCGTGGCCACGCTGGCCGGCGTGAGCGTGCTGGCTGCTCTGGTGCCTGCGCGACGCGCCACCAGAGTTGACCCGATGATCGTCCTGAGAACGGAGTAGCCGGTTACAAGGCCATACCGAGCCTGGCGACGAACCTATCAGAAATTAGGGTTTACTTACCTTTACCGGCAGCGCACGATCGCGAGCATCTCGTGCGATAAGGATTGGGCGTCCCGCGCCCACAACCCCTCTCCAATCCGCGTTGTTGATATCACCAACGTAACCAATAACAAACCGTGGGCAAACCCTATTGTCCTCTCTCTGTGTGCCGATACAAAAGTAGGGGTGTCTCCCCCAATATCCGGCCAGAGGGAGTAACCAGCTTGAGAGCGTTCTTGTTTGGAACATTGTTGCTGATTTGTGCCGGCTGCGCATTCGCCGCGGATGATGGCCCTGAATCGGCTGACCCGGTGCAGCGGGCAAGGCAGTTGCTGAACCAGGGACAACGCGCGTCCGCGATTGAGGTGCTGAACAAAGATCTGCTGGACAAGCCTGGCGACTCGGACGCGAGGGTCCTTCGCGGCCTTGTGCGTTCGTGGAACGGCGAGTATGCTGCTGCGCGCACCGATCTGGAACAGGTGCTGGCTGACCATCCAGGACATTCAGACGCGCTTGCCGCGCTGGTGAATGTTGAGCTCTGGTCAGACCATCCAGAACGAGCCGAGCAATTGACTGCACAAGGGCTCAAGAAAGATCCCAACAATACCGGATTGTTGATGGCGCGGGTGCGTGCGCTGAAGGCGTTGCATCGTGATCGGGAAGCAGCGCAGGAGTTGAGGCGAGTGCTGGAAATCGATCCAGCGAATGTGGATGCAACACGGCAATTACGCGAATTTCATGACGGATCGTTACGCTGGGAGGCCGGGTTTGACCACAGCTTTGAATGGTTCAGTGATGGCCGCAGCACATGGCAGGAAAGCCAATACAGCCTGAAGATGAACACGCAGGCCGGCCCTCTGATTGGCCGCGTTTCGCACGCCGACCGGTTTTCACTGGGCAGCAATCAGCTGGAAGTGGACGCGTATCCGCATCTGCGTCCGGGAACCTACGGCTATCTGAATTTCGGCTATTCACCTGACGCAAACCTTTATCCACAATATCGCCTGGGCGCGGAGATCTATCAGCGCCTGCCGGGAGCTTTTGAAGGCTCGGCGGGCTATCGGAGGCTGAGCTTCAGCAGCCAGGTGAACATCTTTACCGGCTCGCTGACGAAGTATTACCGCAGCTGGATGTTCACGGGTCGAACCTACATCACGCCGGACGATGTTGGGACCTCGCGCTCATTTCAGGTGCTGGCGCGCCGGTACCTGAACGATGGCGGGAATTACCTGGGAGTCCGCTACAGCCGCGGCGCATCGGTGGAGGACACCCCCAGCCTGCAAACCGCGGTGGTACTCAGCGCGACTTCATACACGGCAGAAGGAAACTGGTCACTGGCACGCCACTGGACAGCGACAGGACGCGGCGGAATTTACCTGGAGGAGAGGATCGCCCAGAGCCAGCTCAGGCACTACCTCTGTGACGCAGCTTTGAACTTCAGATTTTGATTTGCGATGAAGCGACCGATCCTAATTCGAATTGTGGCGCCCGCGGTGGTGCTTGGATGCTATCTGTGGGCGATTTCGTCTGGCCTGGCAATAACCGGCGCGGAGGATGATGCAGCGGGTGCGGGCGGCGTGCAGGGTCAGGACCTGAGTGTGGAAGAAGCGCGTGTATTGCTGGCGAAAAGCAGGGAATTCACCCGCTCCGGTCAGGACGAAAAAGCGATTGCACCGCTATCGCGATTGCAAACCGCCTTTCCGCACAATCATATCTACCTTCAGGAACTTGCCCTGATTTACGGCCGGATGGGCCGTCCGCAGGAAGAAGCACGTTACTGGGAAGAGTTCGTGCGATATGCGCCAATGCCGGTGGAGGGGTGTCCGCAACTTGGCCAGGCGTATGAGAAACAACAACTGCGCAACGAGGCCACGGACGCATTCAGGCGCTGCCTAGCGCTGGATCCGAATAATCCGGACCTCATGTTTTTTCTGGCACACAGCCTTGAGGCGTCCCATCAAGACAAAGAAGCCAGCGAGATCTACGAGAAGGGGAGCGAGCTTGCACCGCAGTACTCTGATTTGCGAACAGGCTGGGCCAGAACGCAATTGCATCTGGGAAACGTCGCTGACGGCAAGGCGATTGTAGCGAAGGTGCTGGTGGACCATCCTAACGACAGCGACGCGCTGCTAGTGATGGCGCTAGCTTGCTGGCGGGAAGGGAATCTTCCCGCCGCACGCGGTTATTTGGAGCAGGCGATTCGGCGGTCGGGGAATGATCCGGAGTTGCATACGGTGCTGGGCCGCGTTTCTGAGCAAGGTGGCGACATCAAGACGGCTGTGCGTGAATATGAAACAGCTCTGCGATTGAGCAACGATCCGGAGACAGCCCAGCGACTGGCCGCACTGCAGAGGCCCGCGCGATGAAACGACAGGATTATGTCCATGTGGCGGCGCGGCTGAGCGTGATTGCGGTGAGCTGTTTCACATCTTTTTACTGCTTGTGCGCTTACATCACCTTCACGTATCAACAGGTAATCAAAGGCGAATTGCTGCCGGAACTCACCACCCTGGCGCGTATTCAACCATATCTTTACTGCGGCGCGGTGGCGCTCCTGGCTTTCTCGCTGTATCCAGACCTGATGCGGCGAAGAACCCGGATCGCGGCAGGAATATTGCTGAGCTTCCTGGTTGCATCGGGCGCGGCGCTGTTGGTTCATCCGTTGTTGACAGGGCTGCAGAATGACCGGTCGAGTTTGTGGTGGAGCTTTGCCGCGCTCACCCCAATGTGGTGGCTGACAGTGATCGATTGGCTCGCAGTTCGCCGCACCGTGATCTGGGGCAAAGCCGACCTGAACGAGATACGCCGGCTTTTCTGGGCGTGCGTGTCAGCGCCGATTTTTGTCACCCTTCTTTATTCGACGGTGGCCTATGTTCGGCTTCGGGCTGTGGGCCAGGGAAATTCAGGCATGCAAGAGCCATTCTATTTGTTGCTGGTGACGGCTTTTACTCACCTGCTGATTTTCATGCTGCTGTTTGTGATGTTGAGCCTGATTGCAGGGCTATCGAACCTGGCACAGCGGCCGCTTTCGGCTGCCTTCAAAATGTATGTTGCGCTCGGAATCGGGCTGGCCGCCCTTGCCTTCAGGAAGATTGTTCTGACTCCGCTTTCGTTTACAGGCCCAGCAGCGGACGCTTTCTCGCTGGCGCTGGCAATCGCGGTGGGCGGATCGATTGTGGGCCTTTTCATAAGATTCCGCGCGGGGTGGAAGCCTGCCACCAACGCGCTTGCGCTGTTGATTAACCCATTCGCGCCTGAGGGAATTGCGTCCATTACGGGAAGAGTTGCCTGCATCGTCGTGCTGGTTGCGGCCGGAGCCACGGTCATCGTCAAGACGGCAGCGCTCGATTGGAGTTATCTGGTACAGGAAATTGCTGCAGCAGGAATCTGGCTGGCGGTGTTTGCCAGTTTTTATGCCATGACGAATGCGAGCCAGGCAAAGAAAGATCGCGCTGGAAGTTATTTTGGCGCAGCGCTGGCTGTTCTGGGCTTATACGCGGGCCTGGGAACAATATTGCCGCGAGCCTTTGCCCATTCGACGCAGGCCGAGCCGGCCGCCAGGCCAAACGGCAGCCTGCTGGAGCGATACAGCGGATACAACGTCTCGCTGAAATTGACGCGATCGATCCTGTCTCCGCCGGTCCGTGACACGTCGTTCTATCAATTTCTTGCCGCCAATACCAATATTCCTCGATCGACCTACGTGAAGCCGGTTGAGGTCAACCTGGTCGACCCTTCAGGGCTGGCATCGGCTGGGCAGGAGAGTGCTGCGAAAATCAACATTTTCATCATTGTTATCGACAGCCTGCGGCGGGACTATGTTTCGCCCTACAACCCCGCGGTCAACTTCACGCCCGCAATCGACAGCTTTGCGCGGGAAAGCGTCGTCATGCAGAACGCCTTCACGCGCTATGGCGGGACAGGGCTATCAGAGCCTTCCATCTGGGTTGGCGGCATGCTGCTTCACAAGCAGTATGTAACCCCGTTCGCTCCGATGAACACGATGCAGAAGTTACTGGCGGCGGAAGGCTACCACGCGTATATCAGCCGGGATTCGATTCTCAATACCGTGGTTGCGCCGTCGCCAGACATCACCGAACTGGATCGGGACAACCCGACCATGACTTACGATTTATCGCGAACACTGGCCGAGGTGGAAGACAAGATCGAGCACCGCGAAGACCGCACGCGTCCGATTTTCCTCTATACCCAGCCGCAGAATATTCACACTTCAGTGATCAATCGCGAGAAGGCTTCAGTGCCTGCGGGGGAGGCATACCCGGGATTTTATGCACCTTATGCTGCGCGGCTGAAGCAGATGGACAAGAGCTTCGGGGAATTTATCGACTTTCTGAAGAACCAGGGCCTGTATGAGAACAGCGTCGTCATCCTCACGGCAGATCACGGCGATTCGCTGGGCGAGGACGGACGATGGGGACACGCTTACACGCTGTTCCCGGAAGTTGTGCGGATTCCATTGATTGTCCACCTGCCGCCAACGCTCCAGAGGCTGGCGTACGACAAGAATTCACCGGCATTTCTAACCGACATCACGCCAAGCCTCTACTACATTCTGGGCAAGAGACCTGTTTGCAGCAGCGAGATTACGGGCAGGCCGTTGTTTACGGAACAGCTTTCCGAGCAGAACACATACCGCCATGACTCATACCTGCTCGCGTCCAGTTATGGCGCGGTCTACGGCATCCTCAGCGATAAGGGATCCAGGCTGTACATCGCTGATGGAGTCAATTACACGGATTATCTCTATGACTTGTCCGCTTCCGCTCTGGGCGTCCGGTCGCAGGTGCCGGGCTCGGTGAAAAGGGAGAGTGAGACGTTGATCCGACGATATGTGCAGGACGTAGATGCTTTCTATGGTTTTAGCGGAAAACAAGAGGAGCTTGCTCATGACACCCGCCGTTGAGAGTGGTGTGCAGGAAAGGCCGTCGCCAAAATCGGTTCGCGATCAGATGCTCGGGGGCTTCTGGGCCGAGTTACGCGTTTCCTGCCTGGAGAACATAAGCCTCCTGGATGAGATCGCGCTAACCATGATGAGCGGGAAGATTGACGAGGGGCAACGCGCCAGCGCGCAGGCTGGCGCAAAAATGCTGGCGGGAGCATTCTCGACGCTGAATGTGCCGGAAGGGGTTCTTCTGGCACAGGCGGTGGAACGCTCATTGGAAGGCGATGGCCTTCTGGGAGCAACGGAATGCCTGCAAATCAGTGAAGGCGCGGTGTCCATGCGGCGGTTGGTGGAACACGGCCCGGCAAATTACTCCGTTCCGCCAACAGAAGAGTACCGGACGGTTGTTTTGTTTGTGGACGGTGATCACGATCTAGCCTGCCGCCTTGCTCTTGAGGCCGATGAAGGGATGTTCCAGATCGAGATAGCAAACAGCGTGGCCGCGGCACGTGAAGCGGTGTTGAAACGCGTTCCCGACATTCTGCTGGTTGATCCATGCCTGCCCGAAGGGCGGCAGCAAGGCATGGATTTTGTGCGCGAGTTTTCATCAACGCATGCTTTGTCGCCGATTGTGATGTTTACCGCTGACGTGTCTTTCCAGGACCGGCTGGATGCGGTGCGCGCGGGAGCGCAGGCGATCCTGCAGAAGCCGCTGGCGCTGCCGCAAACGCTTGACCTGTTGCAGAGAGTGGTTGACTCAAGCAAGAAGCTGCGCGTACGGGTGATGGCGGTGAGCGATGATAGCGCGCTTCTTGGCTGCCTGCAGCAGTTGCTGGAAAGCAATGGGATGGATTGTGAATGCCTGGCGGACCCGCTTTTATGCGGCGGCGCGCTGGAGACATCTGAGCCTGACGTGCTGATCGTCGATGGCGAGATGAGAAGTTGCAGCGCCCTGGATTTCTGCAGGGCGGCAAAGAGCGATCTGGAGTGGACGGCGCCGCCGATCATTGTGGTGGGGACGGCGGACGACGAAACAGCGAGGAGAATCCTGCAGGCCGGTGCGGACCGGTACATCTCTAAAGCCGTCCTGCAAGAGGACCTGGTGGCGCGCGTGCGAATTCTGGCCAGGGCCGGGAATGGGCGCGAGCTCCTGATCAATGAATCGTTCACCAGCGAAGAAGCGAGGCGGTTCACGGCAATGTTTGATGCCGCATCACGGCGGCATCGAATCCGCGGGCAAGCCATATTTCTTGCCGCGGTGGATATAGACCGGCTGGGCCAGATCACCGCAACGCATGGCGTACGAGCTGCGGCCAAAGTGCACCGGAGCCTGGGCCAACTTCTGATTGGACAGTTTGGCAGTGGAAGCGTGCTGACGCGGTGGCGGGGCGATGAGTTTCTGGTGGGAGTGCGTGCTCCGACGCGAGCGGAAGCGATGCAACGTATCACGATGGTGCTCCAAAGCCTTGGCGACGAGCCGTTCGCTGGCACATCCGGAGCTGAATTTCACGTGACTGCCAGCGCCGGGATTGCGCAACAACTGGTGGACGGCACGGAGTTCACCGGTCTGCATCAAGCCGCCGACGAAGCGCTTTGCCATGCAGTGACAACCGGTGGAAACAGAATTGTGCCCGCCGGATGGCGTTCACCTTCGGACCCCGCGCGGGACAGCCTGGATATTCTGATCCTTGATGGCGACGACGCGGTTGGCCGGGTGCTGATGCATGCCCTGACCACGAGGGGATATCGCGCGCAATGGCTGACCACGGGATCGGAGGCGCTGGAACATCTGGCGAGGACCCTGAAGCCCAGGGTGGTGCTGCTGGATGTGCACTTACCGGGGCTGGATGGAATGTCTTTATTACAGAGATTAAAAGCGGCCGGGGCGCTGGCGCAGACGCGCGTCATCGTGATCACGGCGCGATCATCAGAGATGGAGATTGTGAAGACGCTGGAGCTGGGTGCGTTTGATCACGTGAGCAAACCTTTCAGCGTGCCGGTGTTGATGCAAAGGATCCGGCGGGCAATAGAGAATTGAAATGGGTATATCCAGAGAATTTATCGTGTCTTTGATCCGGGGCGAAGCGTGGGTGCTGCTGGCGTCAGCTATCTTCC
>DASTPO010000029.1:0-4395 GCA_035762225.1 Candidatus Angelobacter sp. | reverse complement strand
GGTGAGCCAAAACTCACGGCTACCGTGTGTTCTCCCTTGGCCTGAAGGATGGACTGAAGCAAGGAAGCAGTGGCGTCCGGCATGGAGATGCTGTTTACGCCCGTGCCATTCACCTGCCGCACCGCCCGGCCGGGAGCAGGAACCAGATAGACCGCAACCACGACATCCTGGGCCGCGTTGACCGCGCTCTGGACCTCCTGGGCGCTACCGGCCGCGATGTGCGGGTCAACAAAGATCACACGCATATCCGGCACGCGCGCGTGAAGTTCACGCAGCAGCTGGCGGCCGTTATCGTTTCTTACGTCGTCAGTAAAGATGATGCAGAGCAGGTTGTTGCCCTCTTTTTGCACGGCGCCGTAAGCGGGAGCGGAAGTCGCGCGTCCCTGCGATTTCAATGGCAGCATGAGGCCATTGTCGTGGACCAGGGTGATGGAAGAATCGGCCACCTTTTGAGCGAAGGCCAGATTTTCCGGGCTGGAGACGAGCGAGGTCAAATTGTTGATGTCAACCTGGGCAGAATGGTTCAAGCCAACGCTGGCCTTGGCGCGCAATATTTTCAGTACCGATTCGTCAATACGCTTTTCCGGGACCACTCCTTTGCGAACGGCGTCAAGCAAGCCTTTGTAAGCGCCATCCAGGTCAGAGAAGAGCAGAAACATATCGTTGCCCGCATTGATCGTGTCGATGGCGGCGTGTCGCGCCGCCGCGTAGCCACCCTCTGGATAAACACCGGTCAATCCGCCCATGTCCATGGCGTCGGTGATGACCAGGCCTTTGAAGCCGAGTTCCTGCTTGAGGATTCCGGTGACGACGGCATTGGAATTGGTGGCCACGCGGTGAGGGTCGGGCTCAATGGCGGGCGCGGATACGTGCGCAACCATCACAGCATCAGTGCCGGCGGCAATGGCGGCACGAAAAGGCGGCAGGTCGATCTGTTCGATTTGCTCGCGGCTGCGCGAGACCATGGCCACTCCGAGATGGGAATCGGTGGCGGTGTCTCCGTGGCCGGGAAAATGCTTGGCCGCAGTCAGCAGGCCGCCACCGTGCGCGCCGCGGATGTAGGCGCTGACCAGCGCGGAAACCACGGCTGGGTCTTCGCCGAAGGAGCGTGTGTTGATGACGGGATTGGCGGGGTTGGAATTCACGTCGGCAATCGGCATCAGGTTCCATTCCACGCCGATGGCGCGAGATTCCTGGGCGACGATGCGGCCGAAGCCCTCCGCCAACTCAGGTTTTCCCGCTGCGCCAAAAGCCATGCTGTGGGGAAACACCGTGGTTCCGTTCAGGCGCATGGAGACGCCGCGCTCATAGTCGGCGGCAACCAGCAGAGGGATTTTGGAGGAGCGTTGCAGGTCATTGATAAGGACGGCCGCCTCAAATGGTTCGCTCTTGGAGAGTGACGGCCCTTCAGCGGGCACGGTGACCAGGACCGAGCCAAGATGATAGCGCGCGATTTGGTCCAGCCATTTCAGGTATTCGGGGTTCTTCAGGTTGACGAACTGGGGCATGATGATGCGGACCATGAACATCTGTCCGATTTTCTCTTCAAGCGAAAGCTTCTTGAGGGTCTTCTGCGCCCATTTTTCGCGATCATGGTCAAGATGAACCGGCGCCGGGTGCTGGAAATCGCCGGCAGGCAGGGGAAGGGAAAGGGCCAGCATGCATATGCCGGCAAGCAGCAACTTTTGCACCATGGGCCAACAATAGCAGAAACATCGCGGCTGGTTGAGAGGAAAACAGGCGCACGAAGGTGCTGGGCAGGCGCGTTCGGCGGGCATTGACGGTGCAGGCGCTCCCTGCTTGCTTAAGCGGTTTCCCCGGGTTCGGCGGGCGCGTTGTTCTGCTAGTCTGGCCTTGCGCGGCAAGGCTGACGCCTGATGGGAGAGCCATGGCACTGACACTGACTGACTGGATCGTGATTGCGGGCTACCTGCTGATCAATCTGGCGATCGGCGTGTATTACCGGCGCCGAGCCGGCGGAAACACAGAAGAGTTCTTTGTTTCCGGGCGCAACGTGAGCTGGTGGCTGGCGGGCACTTCCATGGTGGCCACCACATTTGCCGCTGATACTCCGCTGTTTGTAAGCGGCGTGATCGCGACGCAGGGAATTGCCGGCAACTGGATCTGGTGGACATCGTGCCTGGGCGGGATGCTGACGGTTTTCTTCTTTGCCCGCTACTGGCGGCGCGCGGAGGTCCTGACCGACGTTGAACTGACCGAGATGCGTTATGGCGGGAGGCCGGCGGCATTCCTGCGCGGCTTCAAGGCGGTTTATCTGGGGCTGGCGATGAATTGCCTGATTCTGGGCTGGGTCACCAATGCCATGGTCAGTATTATCTCCGTGCTGCTGGGCCCGCTGATCGCGCAGGGAAAAGTTGTGGAACTGGCGGTGGGAAGCCACACGCTGCTGCATTACACGCTGGGCGATCCCAGCCACACCGCGCTGATGATCTGCATTTTCCTGCTGATTCCATTCACAGGAATTTATACCTCGATTGGTGGCCTGTGGGGCGTGCTGGTGACAGACCTGTTCCAGTTCATCCTGAAGATGACGATGGTGGTGGTGCTGGCATGGGTTGCGGTGGTGAAGATCGGCGGCATGCAGGCATTGAAGGTCCAACTGCAGGTGGTGGGCGACGCAGTACGAAAGAGCGGCGTGCAACAAACGTCCAATCCGCTGGCATTCTTTCCTGATTTTCACAACGGGTTGACTTCGGGTGCGTTGTGGACGCTGCCGGTGCTGACGTTCCTGATGTACCTGGGAGTGCAATGGTGGTCGGCGTGGTATCCGGGAGCCGAGCCGGGAGGCGGCGGCTACGTGGCCCAGCGCATGTTCTGCGCCCGGGACGAAAAGAATTCGCTGGGCGCCACGTTGTGGTTCAACATCGCGCATTATGCGGTGCGTCCGTGGCCCTGGATCATCACCGGACTGGTGGCCCTGGCAGTGTACTCGCCGCATGGCGGGCTGAGACCGGACGCGGCGTTCGGCGCTAATCCGCAGCAGGGTTACGTAATGGTGTTGCGCGATTTCCTGCCGCCGGCGCTGCGCGGCGTGATGGTGGCGGCGTTTCTGGCGGCGTTCATGTCAACGCTGGGCACGCAGTTGAACTGGGGCGTGAGCTACCTGGTGAACGACCTTTATCGGCGTTTTGTTGCCCGCGACAAAAGCGAGAAACACTACGTGGCGATTGGACGTTTGTTCACCATTCTGATGGTGGGCCTCAGTGGCTACGTGGCCGGGCAGCTTCACTCGGTTGGCCAGGGATGGCAGATTGTGCTGGGGCTGGGCGTGGGAACGGGCGCGGTGTATATCCTGCGCTGGTACTGGTGGCGGATCAATGCATGGAGCGAGATCAGCGCGATGGTGGTGGCCGCAGCAGTTGCCATCTATCTGCAAAAACACCTTTCTGGCGATGATCCGGCAACCTTTGCCAAAACGTCGTTGATCACGGCAGGCATCACGACGGTGGCATGGATTGCCGCGACATTCCTTACGCCGCCTGAATCTGACGCCAAGCTGCTGGCGTTTTACCGCCGTGTACGGCCAACCGTGCATGGATGGAAGAAGATTGCCGCGCTGGCGCCGGAAATTCCAGAGGTGCGCGACATCAAAAACAATGCATTTGACTGGGTGATGGGCTGCGTGCTGGTCTATGCGACGCTGTTTGGCCTGGGAAATATTATTTTTGGCGACTGGCTGCCCGGCTTGCTATTGCTGGCCCTGGCCGCGGGCGCGGGCTACCTGATTTTCTGGGACCTCTCCCGCCGGGGCTGGCAGGCGCTTTCCGGGACCGACGCACCGGCTGTTAAACTCAACGTGGAGTCGGCGCAGGCGCAGAAAAGCAATTCCTGACGCCAATCCACGGGGAGCCGCATGGCCTTCAGGATCGAGTCTGTTCAACTGAATGAAATCGTTGTGTTGCTGCCGGAGGTGCGCGGCGACGCGCGCGGCTTCTTCATGGAAGCGTTTCGTTCCGACCAGTTTGGCGAACTTGGCCTGCCCACAAATTTTGTCCAGGACAACCATTCAAAATCAAAAAAAGGAGTGCTGCGCGGCCTGCATTTCCAGTGGGACCCGCCCATGGGGAAGCTGATGCGCGTGATCAACGGCGCGGCGTTCCTGGTTGCCGTTGACATCCGCAAGGGCTCGCCGACGCTGGGGAAATGGTTTGGCCTGGAGGTTTCCGCGGAGAACAAGAAGCAGGTCTGGGCGCCCTATGGATTTGCCCGCGGGTTCTGCTCTCTTACCGATGATTGCGAAGTCCTGTATAAGACCACCGGCGTGTACAACCAGAAGGGCGAGGGCGGAATCTATTTTGCCGATCCGGAGATTGGCGTGAAGTGGCCCATGGATCCAGCGCGAGCAGAAACCTCAGAGCGCGATCGCAACGCGCC
>DASTPO010000028.1:0-11610 GCA_035762225.1 Candidatus Angelobacter sp. | reverse complement strand
GGCCGTGGTCAACATAAAATAGTTGCCGATGGAAGGATGCGTGTTGGCAAAATAGTTGGTCGCCAAAGCATGCTGCGTGGCCAGTGAATTCAGGTAAGGCATGGACGGGCTGCCGATGACCTGAGCGAACGCATGGTTTTCCAAAACGACGACAAAGACGTGGTCGGCCGCGGGAAACGCCGGAGTCGGCGATGGGGTGGCTGAAGGCGCCTGTGTTGGGGTTGGCACCGGAACGAAGTTTGAGCTACTGGCAACGCCGCCGCCTCCACATCCAATCAGCAGCAAATGAGCTGAGAACACCATGCAAAGCGCAATCTTCGATCTCAAAGCGACTCTCCTGCACACCGCGCGTAGGATGCAGGAGAGCTGCTGGATGTAGCCCCGCGGTAAAAACTTTTCTTTCGATCTGGTTCCGCGACGAAAGAAGACCGGCTTTATGCAGGCCGGTTAGAGGACAGAAAAACGGGTCGGCTACTGGAAAAATTCTCCCATGGAACTGGCAGTGGCGGACGCGCCAGGCTTGTCGCTGACCTGAAGCAATTCAAGAATCAACTTCAGCAGCGATTCATGCTGGTACATGGTGCTGGAACGGAACGCCGGCTTCACGTGCGGTCCCACCAAGACGGTCATCACCTGGCCGCCGCCGTGGGTGAGATCGGTAGTCTGGGCCTCATCGAAGGTGATGAGCAGAACGCTGTTGCCGAACTTGGGGCTGTTGATGATGGGATCGATATTGTTCTTGAGCCATGTATCCGCGGCCGCAAGCTCCTGATCATCGGTGCAGGTTGCCGCCTCACCCGGACAGTCATGCGCGTCATCCTCAGAGTTAGGCAGGATGTAAACAAAGTTGGGCAGCGTTCCCGCGTTCAGGTCGGCGGACAATTGGGAGAACGAAACCATCCTGGCTGCCTGTGCGGCCGCCGCAGGAGTGTTGGCATTCACGTCACTCAGATATGCAAAAGGATTGTGGCGCCGCAGGTAGGTGCCTGAATTCGGCCCGAGATAAGCTGTTGCAGGCAGGCTTTCGATATAGGCCTTCCAGGTCTTATTGGAACCAGTCAACGCCCGGACAATGTTGTCATCGCTGATGGTGCCGGTGAAGCTGTCGTCAAAGGTCTCAACGTTTCCCGTGGTCAGCATGAAGTAGTTGGGAATTGAAGGATGGGCGTCGGCGAAGTAATTGGCCGCGAGCCCGTGCGCGGTGGCCAGGGAATTCAGATACGGCATGGCCGGATTGCCTGAAACCTGGCCGAAGCCGTGGTTTTCCAGCATCACCAGAAAGACATGGTCGGCGTTGGCGCTGGTGGGCGGCGTGGGCGTTACCTGCGGCGTCAAAACGTGGCTTACACCGCCGCATCCCGAAAGAATCAGAGCGGCAGCCAATAAAAACGTTGAGGATAATTTCATGAGCACCCTTTTCACTCCCTAGCGTATGTTGGTGGATTAGATGCTCCTCCCTCGCGCGGTGCAGCCTGAACTGGCCTTAGCCGCCAGTTTCATGGAGAATAACGATTTCATGCGCAAGATACTTTTCGCTGCTTTATTGCTGATAACGGCCCATTTGGCCGGCGCAGCTGACCACTATCACCTGGTCCGTGTGGTGGTGACCGGATCTGAGCGTTATCGCGAAGCAGACCTGGTGCGCGCCACCGGCCTGAAGATGGATTCGCAGGTAACGGTCGACGAACTTCAGGCGGCCGCCAACCGCTTGGGAAATAGCGGTGCATTCGCTTCCGTGCAGTTCCTGTTTAAAGCCGCCACAGGCCTCCACGGCGTGGAAGCCGACTTTCAGGTAGCGGATGCGGAGAAATTCCTGCCTGCGGCGTTTGAGAACTTTGTCTGGTTCAGCGATCGAGAATTGCAGGACGCGGTCCATGAGGCCATTCCCCTGTTCCACGGAGACTTGCCGGCTTCAGGAGGAATGTCCGACGAGGTGAACGCCGCCCTGGTGCGACTGCTTACCGCAAAAGGGCTTCCCAGCGAGGTTTCATACATGCTGGCGGCAGAATTTGGCCAGCAACCATCGATGTACAAGTTCAAAGTGGACAATGCCAACCTGAAAATCAGAGATGTAACGGTTTCCGGGGCGGGCCACATGCTGCCTGATCTGCTGGCCAAAAGCGTTGCGCCGCTCAGGAATGCCGAGTACCTGCGCAGCGACGCGATGAAGGTCCTGGAAAAAACGCTGGTCCCGCTCTATCGCCAGCATGGTTACCTGAAGGCTGCGGTAACCGAACTCAAGCCGAAGCTGGAAGACAAAGACACGGTCACGCTGGATGTTTCAGTGAGTGAGGGCGAGCAGTATCAGCTGGCCGGCTATGCATGGACGGGCAATACCCTGATTTCAAGCGAGGAACTTTCCAAGAGCATCTCCATCAAGCCCGGGCAGCCGGTGGATGCGCCGCAACTGGATCGTGATCTGGCCAACGTGCGCAAGCTGTTTGGCAAGTTCGGACGGGAAGGCGTGGTCATCAACGCTGTGCCGACTTTCACTGGGAATACCGTGAAATACAGTTTTGATGTTACCGAAGGCGAGCTGTATCACATGGGTAAGCTGGAAATAGAAGGCGTGGACGCCGACGCAGTGCGGAAGCTCGCCTCAGGCTGGAAACTGGGCGAGGGCGAGCCTTATGACAACACTTACGTTCACCAGTTTCTGGAGCACACGGTGCTCAAAGTTCCCGGCCGCAAGTGGGAATGGATGACCTTTGAGCAGATCGATGACACCCAGAAGACGGTCAACGTCCGCCTTCAGGTGAAGATCGAGTAGCCGGTTCAGGGCCAAAATCGCCGGTTTGTTGATTAAGGCGACATATTTACTTCCGAGTCAACCCGCGGCCTGATTTCTCCATCCTAAGACCCTGAATGGTATTCATTTAGCTTTGGGGAAGCATTTTCATCATGTGGACTGTATTGGGCTTGTTCATCCTCTGGATTCTTAGCATGTACTTTTACCTTCCGCTGCCGGTGGTGGTGTTGCTGTTTGCCGCGCTGGCTTCAGGAACCGCCGTCACCATCTGGTTTGCGGTAATGAACCGGAAGACCAGGCTCGCCGCTGTTGGCGAGCGGGATGCGAACAGCTGATTTCCGGCGGGCATTTGAGCTGAAAAGGCAGTAGACTCTGCTCATGAAGTTCATGGGCACAATGTTGGTCATGGCTGCGTGCATCGCAGCCGCGCAGTCTCCGCAGGCCACTCCGCCGGCTGCCACTGCTGCGCCGGCAACCGCGGCGGCTATCGACCCGGCGCAGCTGGCGACGCTGGTAAAACAGCAGTTTGGGGCGACCTTTACCGTGGCCGCCAAGTTTCCCACGCCGATTGTCGCCGATTTTGATGGTGATGGCGTGGAAGACGCGGCCATTGTGGCCGACAGCAAAGAGCCCATCCCTGATTCCTACGCATTTAAATATGTGGTTGCAGACCCGTACCATGCTTACTTTGGCATAGGCGATCCGCGCATTGGCTCCAGCTTTAAGGCCGATCCGGAGCACAGCCACCATCTACTGGTGATTTTCGGCAGCGGCAAAGAAGGCTGGCGCGCCGCCACGCCTAAAGCCAAGTTCGTGCTGGTGAATGTGCCGTTCGACTCACTTGAGGTCGGGCGCATGCTCATCTCTAAGAAGAAGCCGCCCATCTTCGTCATCAAAGCCCTGGAATCCCAGATCATGGACTCCGCCGTCTTCTGGGACCCCAAGAAAAAACGCTGGCGCTGGGAGCCCGGCGACTCCGTCCAATAAAACATCATGTCGATTGAATCCGCGGAAGATCTTGCCGGAATGGAGCTTGCAGGAAGGGTTACGCGAGCGGTGTTGAATGCCATGAAAGCCGCCGTGCGGCCCGGGATCAGCACCCGCGAACTGGATGCGATTGGTTCAGCGGCCATGAAAAAGATGGGCGGCCGGTCGGCGCCCAAACTCATTTATGGGTTTCCGGGAGAAAACTGCATCAGCGTGAACGATGAAATCGTCCACGGGGTGCCGGGAAATCGAGTACTGCGCAGCGGCGACCTGGTAAAGCTGGACGTCACCGTGGAGGTGAACGGCTATATGGCCGACGCATGCGAGACCGTGGGCGTGGGTTCCATTGATCGTGAGAGCCAGCGCCTGGCTGACTGTGCCAGAGAAGCATTTCACGCAGGGCTGGCGGCGGTGCGCCCCGGAGCGCGGGCGTTTGATGTGGGAAGGGCAATCCAGGCGGTGGTACGCCGCGCAGGCTTTTCCGTGGTGCGCGATCTCACGGGGCACGGCATCGGTCGCACCATCCACGAAGCACCGACCATCCCAAATGACTACGATCCGCGCTGTTCAGACATTCTTACCCAGGGCCTGGTCTTTACCATTGAGCCTCTGGTCGCCACCGGAGGCCCGCGCACGGTTACGCTGAAGGATGGCTGGACCATTCGCACCCGGGACCGCTCCCGGTCAGCTCATCACGAGCACACGGTCGTGGTGACGGCGACGGGTGCGCGTCTCTTAACTGCCTAGTCCACGCGCGATCACTTGCGATGGCCGTTCAGAAGATTGAATCCGTATGTTTGAAATTCGCGAACTCAAGGCGGAAGACGTTCCCAGGATCGTGGCAACGAACGGCGGCGTTGCCTGGAATGGCGGATTCAAGAAATGGAACCAGCGGCTGGCTGAGCATGAAGACGGGCGGCGCATTGCCTGGCTGGCTGAGAGCGATACCGAACTTGTCGGCTATGGATCGATCCTCTGGGCTTCTCCTTATGGTCCGTTTCGGCAGCAGGAAATACCCGAGATACAAGACCTGGTAGTGGCCGAAGCGTGGCGGAAGCAGGGAATTGCCACGGCATTGATCGGCACGGCGGAAGAACGGGCGCGACGCCAAGGCTGCAAGCGGATTGGGATGGGCGTTGGGCTTTATGGCGACTACGGTTCTGCACAGCGGCTCTACGTTCGCCTGGGATACTCGCCTGACGGCCTTGGCATTACCTGCAAGTATTTGCCGGCAACACCCGGCGGGCAGTTCAAGCTGGACGATGATCTTTTGCTCTGGCTCACCAAGGCTTTATAGAGCGCAGTCAGAGGGCCACACGGCCACCAATTGAAACACGTACCGATTGCGCAGCTATAATTCTTTTCCATGAACCTGGAACAGAAGCTTGCAGAACTCAAGCGCCGCGATTCGCTGGCTGAGGCCGGCGGCGGCAAAGACCGCCAGGAGCGCCAGCACAAAGAAGGCAAGATGTCGGCGCGCGAGCGCATCGAATTCCTGCTCGACGAAGGCACGTTCGAGGAATTCGACAAGATGGTCACGCACAAATGCACAGACTTCGGCATGGAGCAGAACAAGATCTATGGCGACGGCTTTGTCACCGGCTACGGCCGCATTGAAGGCAGGCTGGTGTTTGTGTTTGCCCAGGATTTCACCGTCTTTGGGGGTTCGCTCTCTGAGGCCAACGCGGCCAAGATCGTGAAGATCATGGATACAGCGATGAAAGTGGGCGCTCCGGTGATTGGGCTGAACGATTCCGGCGGCGCGCGCATCCAGGAAGGCGTGATGTCGCTGGCCGGCTACGCCGATATTTTTCTGCGCAATACGCTCTCCAGCGGCGTGATTCCACAGATTTCCGCCATCATGGGCCCGTGCGCCGGCGGCGCGGTGTATTCACCCGCCATCACCGACTTCATCCTGATGGTTGATCAGACATCTTACATGTTTGTGACCGGGCCGGACGTGATCAAGACCGTGACGCATGAAGAAGTGACAAAAGACCAGCTGGGCGGCGCGGCCACGCACAATGAGATTTCAGGCGTTGCGCATTTCATGGCGCATGACGACGCCGAATGCCTGTCCATGATCCGCGAGCTGTTCAGCTTTATTCCATCGAATAATCTGGACGACCCTCCGCGAAAAGAGTGCACCGATCCCATTGACCGCGCCGACGCCGAACTGGAAGCGGTGGTGCCGGCGGAATCAAGCCAGCCTTATGACATGAAAGATGTGATCACCCGCGTGGTGGATGACGCGTATTTCTTTGAGGTACACGAGCATTACGCCAAGAACCTGGCGGTGGGATTTGCGCGGCTGAACGGACGGCCCGTGGGCATTGTCGCCAACCAGCCGGCATTTCTGGCGGGCGTGCTCGATATCAATGCTTCCGTCAAAGGCGCGCGCTTTGTCCGTTTCTGTGACGCGTTCAACATCCCGCTGATTACCTTTGAAGATGTTCCCGGTTTTTTGCCGGGAACACAGCAGGAGTACGGCGGCATCATCCGCCACGGGGCCAAGCTGCTATTTGCCTTTGCCGAAGCCACTGTGCCGAAGCTTACGGTCATTACGCGCAAGGCTTACGGCGGGGCGTATTGCGTCATGTCATCCAAGCACATCCGCACCGACGTAAATTATGCGTGGCCCACGGCGGAGATTGCCGTGATGGGAGCGGAAGGCGCGGTCAACATTGTTTACAAGCGCGAAATCGAGCGCGCGGCGCTTTCCGCGAAATCAGAAAAGGAAAAAGCTGAGGTCATAGCGAAGGCGCGCAATGAAAAGATTGAAGAGTTCCGCGACCGCTTCGCCAGCCCTTATGTTGCCGCCGAGCGCGGCTACGTGGATGCGGTGATCCAGCCGCGCGAGACGCGGAAGAAGCTGATTGATGCGCTGGAGATGCTGCAAAACAAACGCGACAAGAACCCGCCCAAGAAGCATGCGAATATACCGCTGTGAGTCTGAAGTCCCGAACGCAGTGAGCGCTGACGTTCTTTCGATGAAAGAAACTTTTTCCTACTTGGTCGGTGAAGAAGGGTTTCAGCGGATTCTGCGGGCATATGACGTTGCGGAGAAGAAGCCAAAGAAATAACCGAACTGGTGTGGCGGTAGTCTACAATTTACTAAATCTTCCACCATGCCTTGGGAGTGTACGACTGCTTTAACTTGGCGATATCCGCCTTGATGTGCTGGTAGGATGCCTCAAGGAAATCAGTTTCGCGCCTTTCCCACCGTTTAGCGACAAAATTGGCTGGATAAACCAGAACGTCACCTTTGCCGGGAAGGGCATAGACCGCCATTTCCGTGCCTTGAGCGTCGGACGCAACTACCCACAGGAAACCCAGACCTTCGACTAGTTTGTTCCCGAATGCCATTCCAACCGCGTTAACAATGTCATTGATAAGCAGGCAATCTGTCGGCTTGCTCGCGATCCACGCGGCGAAAGCACGATCCATTGCGGACAGGCTGAGCGGATCGTCTTTGTCGTTGGGCGAGTACGTTTTTGCGAAGGCGGCCGCATTGTCTAAATGCACTTTAAGCCAAGCTCTTTCGCTTTCGTTTAACTCCGATATCTTCTGTTCCATTCCAGTTATCTTGATACGCTAGCGGTGATTGCCCGCGCAACGCAAGCGAAAGATCGGGATATGCATATACAAGGTAGCTGCCGACATGCGCTGATGTGCAGAAGTCCCAAACCGGAATACTCGAACCAATTCACACTTCTGGTGACAGACCGGCTGGTTTTGCGTGTGAAGCGTCCGGTTATTCTTCAAATGTTGGCTGAAAAAGCGCTGCTCACGCGCGCCGGGAAGGCTACAATATCCGCGAAGCGTCTTTTCCTGGTCCAGGTTCGGGGCCGCGGGGTGGTGGCCGTGAAATCCATTCTTTGGGTCGTGATGATCGTCGCTCTGGCAGCTTGGAGTGCTTCGGCGTTGGGACAAAATTCCGCGGGACCCCCGGCCGGCACAGATCAGGGCAAGAAAATCTTCGTCAGCCGGTGTGCGCAGTGCCATGACGATAATGCAGCCAAGAAGCTGGCGGATGGAACGACGCTGCTGAAGCGTCTGGCCGCAACAAAAGACCCTGAAATGCGCCTGGGAACCCGGCTCAAGAAAGAAGACGAGCGGCGCCAGGTGTTTCTTTATCTGCAACCGATGATCGAGCGTGAACGCCAGTCCCTGCAAAAAGCCGGAAGCATGCCACAGTGAGCGGAACAGTGGATGGCCCCCGGGCGGGTATTCTGCTGCGATCCATACGGAAGCTCAGTGATTTGCCGTTCTTCGCCCGAAGCTCCAATCCTTCCGACGCGTGGCGCACGATTGCCTGGTGGGAAGTTCGACGGATTCCTTACAACCTTATCGTCGGGATGACCGGGGCTCTTTCAGGGACGTTGTGCCTGATCACGGGAATCCTCTGCGAGCATTTTCTCGGCGACCCAATTGGAATTCCAGACCCTCCATTCTTTGCATTTCTGGCGGTGGCGGCATATGGAATCATGGCGAATGTCTGTTACACAGGCGGATGGTTGGCTGAACTTCTCGTAAAGAAGATATGGCCAGACCAGGCCAATGCATTTGGGAAAATATCATTCTTTCTAGGATTGATTTTTTCAATCCTGCTGACACTTGTCCCGGGCATCGTGGTACCCACGATAGGCGCCGTACGCCTGTTGGAGCATTTTGTCGGAAAATAATCTTCATCCACAATCTCGTCCCAGCGCGCCGGCAGTATTTCTTAGCTGTGAGGCCTGGCTCTGGGTGTGAGCTTCATGTGCTCCATGGCGGCCTGGAGTTCTTTTGGATACTCTGGGTTCAGATCTGAGACGGTTGCAATCAGCAGAAACACATACCCGTTGGATTCTGCTACGTAAGAGAGGCCCTGGGTTTCGTGACCACCAACCAGGGATTTATGCACCAGCAGGCGATACGCCGGCGTGCGGTCAATTTCCAGTGCAGTGAGGTCCCCGGAAAGTTCCCAATCGGTACCAACCAGGCTGTTCTTCGTCATGGCTTCGGCAAATTTTTTCAAGGGATACCGATTGTGATCGAGATACTTTGGATCCAGCTTGTAGGCGGTCAGGAACATTGCGCCCTTGGGCGCTTCCCTGGGCCCGAACTTTGAAATCAGGCCTACATCAATGTCTCCATTGCCGCAGAGCGGGCCGCGACAGCCGGGATCAGCCGCGTTGTCCTTTTCCGGCACGCCCAGCTCCTCGCGCTCCTTTTGATCGTAAAACTCCCAGGCGCCTGGCAGCGTGATGGTCATGCCGAGAGCGGGATTGTTATAAGTCCGTTCATCAAGAAAATGTCCCTTCGTATCCGCGGCGGGGTTGCTGTGAGCCTGAAACGCCTGGAGCACCGGCACCAGGAACAACACCATGACGAGCGATTGCAATTTAGGCAGCCTGTGAACGTGTTTCATGATCATGGACGTGCGCCTTCGACAACTACAAACGTATTTCTTGCTGTCAGGAAAGGGCCTGAGACTGGGCAAAGCGCTTTCCCTGAATTTCAATGTAGACGTGAATCAGGCTCACCGCGGCCGGCGTGACGCCGGGAATGCGCGAGGCATGGCCCAGCGTGCGTGGACGAACGCGCTGGAGTTTTTCATTCATCTCGCGCGAGAGCCCGCTGACCTTGCCATAGTCGAACCAGTCAGGGATCACGCGCTGCTCGGCCTTCTTGAGCCGCTCAATGGACTTGCGCTGCTGGTCAAGGTAGCCGGCATATTTGATTTCGGTCTCGACGGTCTTCATCTCATTGCGCGCGGCCGCGGAGAGCGTTCCGCCAAATGGCGCTTCAATCGCCTGGAAATATTCGGGATAACCTTCGGCCACGATATGGGCCAGGTCCTCCATCACAATCTCCGGGCGCTTCAGCAGTTGCGCCAGAGTCGAGCCAAGCGCGCTGGAAAGATTGCCGGGATTTACGGAGGCCGATGGAGCGGCGGATGCCTTTGCAATGGGTGAACCCTCTGACACAACAGGCGGCACTTCGCCAACCTCATGATCCAGGGCGGAAATCCGCGAAGCCGCGTCCAGCCGGTGCTGTTGTGCGCGGCTGATCTGCTCCAGCATTTCACTCGACGCTCGCGTCTTCTCCAGCAACGAGGCGAGCTTGATGGCCCGGTCTTCCTTGGCCAGGAAATCCGCCCATGCCTGGTCGCCGATGAGGCCAATGCGCCGGCCATGCGGCGTGAGACGGCGGTCGGCATTGTCAATCCGCAGATGGAGGCGGAATTCGGCGCGCGAGGTGAACATGCGATAAGGCTCGTTGGTGCCTTTGCTGATGAGATCGTCGATCAGGATCGCCGTATAAGCTTCCGTGCGGTCGAGCAGTAGAGGCGGCTCGCCTTTGACTTTGAGCGCGGCGTTGATGCCGGCCATCAGTCCCTGGCACGCGGCTTCTTCATAACCGGAAGTGCCGTTGATCTGCCCGGCAAGAAAGAGCCAGTCAATCTTCTTGGTTTCCAGCGTGCGCTGGAGCTCAGTGGGATCGATGGAGTCATACTCAATGGCGTAGCCAGGCCGCAGCATCTCGGCGGTTTCCAGTCCGGGAACAGACTTGATCACCGCCAGCTGCACATCGATGGGCATGGATGTGCTCATGCCGTTGACGTAGATCTCATGCGTGTTCAGGCCTTCCGGCTCCAGGAAGAGCTGGTGCGCGGTCTTGTCAGGGAATTTGACGATCTTGTCTTCTATGCTGGGGCAATAGCGCGGGCCAATGCTCTGGATCTGGCCGGAGTACATGGGCGAACGGTGCACGTTTTCGCGGATGATGCGGTGCGTCTCCGCGGTGGTGAAGGCGATGTAGCACGGCACCTGCTTCTGCGTGATCTTTTTTGTGCGAAAACTGAAAGGCGTGGGATCGGCGTCGCCCGGCTGAAGCTCAAACTTTGACCAGTCAATGCTGCGGCCATCGAGGCGCGGCGGCGTTCCCGTCTTCAGGCGGCAGCCGCGAAGACCCAGCAGCTTGAGGGATTCGCCGAGAAGCTGCGAAGGCGGCTCACCGCTGCGGCCTGCGGGATAAGTCTGCTCCCCGCAATGGATCAGCCCGTTCAGAAACGTTCCGGTGGTGATGATGACAGCCTGAGCGCCCACGTTGCGGCCATCGCGCAGTCTTATTCCTGTCGCTCGCGCTCCAAACCGCTCGCGATTTTCGAGCAGCAATGATCCTTCTGCACCTGTTGCAGGCGGCTCGGCGCGCAAGTCGGCTTCCCACCCCGCCACGCGAAGATCGCGCGTGTCGGGGGCCCCGGCCTCGCCGCCGAACCCAACAGCCGCTAGCCTCTGGGTTTCCTCCGCGCCTCCGCGTCTCAGTGGCAGGCGCTCCTCCACAACCAGCTCAGCCACCTCGGCCTGCTTGATGAAAAGATTGGGCTGGCTTTCCAGAACTTCGCGCATCTTCTGGCGATACTGCTGCTTGTCACACTGTGCGCGCGGCGACCAGACGGCCGGCCCGCGCGAGGTATTGAGCAGGCGGAACTGGATTCCCACCGCGTCTGTGACCTCGCCCATGATGCCGCCGAGGGCGTCGACCTCACGGACGAGATGGCCCTTGGCGATTCCACCCACAGCGGGGTTGCAGGACATCTGCGCGATCAGGTCAACGTTCAAAGTGAAGAGCGCGGTCTTCAGGCCCATGCGCGCGGCAGCCATTGCGGCTTCACAGCCGGCGTGGCCGGCGCCGACCACCACAACGTCATATTGCTCGGTGAACTTCAACATGGGGCTAACCACTATTTTACAGGTGAAATGGCCACAGGGCGGCAAACGTGGAGACCATCATTTCTGTGACTGACATTGGAGGACCAGGCGGAAGGCGGGCTATTGGCTGGCAAAACGCGCCTGGGTAGCTTCAATTGCTTCCCAGAGCTTGCT